>NZ_CAJXMA010000010.1:0-54266 GCF_913056445.1 uncultured Halovibrio sp. | reverse complement strand
ACCCGCGCACCGCGGCGCAGCCGTTGGGCACGCTGATGCCGATGCCTGCTGCCTCGATGGCGGCAAGATCGGGCAGGTCATCGCCGACATAGGCAATGGCGTCCAACGGTATCGAGGTCCGTTCAGAGAGTTCGCGCAGTGCGGTCAGTTTGTCCGTGCGGCCCTGGATCAGATAACCGATGTCGAGGTTTCTGGCTCTGGCCTCTGTCAGTGGCGATGTACGGCCCGTGATGAAGGCGGTGATCAACCCCTGCTTCTGGATCAGCCGCAGGCCCTGACCGTCGAGGATGCTGAAGGCCTTGAGTTCATCGCCGCTGGCGGCAAAGTAGAGGCTGCCGTCGGTCAGAACGCCGTCCACGTCCATGGCCAGCAGCTGGATCGTGCCGCCGCGCTCGTTCAGGGGTGCCGTCATTCCGTTCTCCTAGACCACGCCCGCGCGCAGCAGGTCGTGCATGTTGAGGGCCCCCACCAGGCGCCCCTCGCCGCTGGTCACCAGCAGGCCGTTGATCTTGTTGTCCTCCATGATCTTCAGGGCTTCGGCCGCGAGGATATCCTCGCGCGCGGTGCGGCAGTGGCTGGTCATGACATCCCCGATGGGGGTGCTGTGGATGTCCACGCCCTGATCCAGGGTCCGGCGCAGGTCACCGTCAGTGAAGATGCCGATGACCCGGTCGCCGTCGTCCACCACAGCAGTCATGCCCAGTCCCTTGCGCGAGACCTCCAGCAGCGCCTCACCCAGTGGTGTCTGCTGGGTCACGCGTGGCAGGGCGTCGCCCGTGTGCATCAGGTCCGAGACCTTGAGCAGCAGCCGCCGTCCGAGCGAGCCGCCGGGATGGTAGAAGGCGAAGTCCTCGGCGCCGAAACCGCGCGCTTCCAGCAGTGCGACCGCCAGAGCATCGCCCATCACCAGTGTGACCGTGGTGGAGGAGGTTGGCGCCAGATTCATGGGGCAGGCTTCCTGCTCCACGGCAATATCCAGATTGGCATGGGCCTGGCGGGCCAGCTGGGAGTCGGCTTTGCCGGTCATGCTGATCAGCGAGGCGCCCTTGCGCTTGATCAGCGGCAGGATGGTGACCAGTTCGCCGGTGCTGCCGGAGTTGGAGATGGCGATGACCACATCCTCCCCGGTGATCATGCCCAGATCACCGTGGCTGGCTTCCCCGGGATGCACAAAAAAAGCGGGCGTACCGGTGCTGGCCAGGGTCGCCGCGATCTTAGTACCGATATGGCCGGATTTGCCCATGCCGGTGACCACCACGCGCCCCTTGCACTGCAGGATGAGCTCGCAGGCATGGCTGAACTGCTCGTCGATGCGCGGCAGCAGGGCGTCGATGGCATCGCGCTCCAGGGTGATGGTGCGGCGGGCCGATTCCTTGAGTGCGTCCGAAGGCGCCATGGTTCTCCTCAGAGTGCTGACAGCGTTGCCGCCGGCACCGGCGTATCACCGGTTACCAGAAGGGCAACGTAGCCGATGTAGAATGCCAGCAGTATACCACCTCCGATCCGGCTCAGCCGCCCCTGGCGGTGGTAGACGATGGCCAGCCCCGCCAGCAGAAGGGTGACCGCCACCATGGCCCCGTAGTCCCGCGTAATGGCATCGCTGTTCAGCGGGATGCCGGCGACCAGCGCGGGCACCGCCAGCACCAGCAGAAGATTGAACAGATTGGAGCCGATCAGGTTACCCATGACCATATCGTGACGCCCCTTGAGAGCGCTGGCGATGCTGGCGGCGAGCTCGGGCAGGCTGGTGCCCACGGCGACCACGGTCAGGCCCACCACCAGCTCGCTCACGCCCAGCGTTAGCGCCAGTTCAACCGCGCCCCAGACCAGCAGCCGCGAGCTGGCCAGAAGCAGGATAAGCCCGCCGGTTATCTGCAGGGTCAGAAAGCCGGTTGAGCGGTTCTCGTGGGGTTCCGGCATCTCCTCGGCCAGCATGCTGGCGGCCTGGCCATAGCGCACCAGCACGGTGAATGCCACAGCCAGAATGCCAAGCATGAACAGGCCATCCCAGGCGCTCAGGTGATCGTCCTGGAACAGCAGCCAGGTGCCAATGGTCACGATGGCGAGGAGAGGCAGTTCGATGCGCCGCGTGGGGCGTGCCAGCGCGACCGGGGCAAGGAGGGCTGTAATGCCGAGAACCAGCCCCAGGTTGGCGATGTTCGAACCTATGGCGTTGCCCACGGCAATGTCGCCCGCATCCGTAATGGCGGCGACCACCGAGACCAGTACTTCCGGGGCCGAGGTGCCGAAGGCCACCAGCGTCAGCCCGATCAGCATCGGACTCATGCCCAGGCGCCGTGCACTGTCGATGGCGCCGGTGATGAACTGGTCAGCGCTCCAGATCAGCAGGGTCAGACCGGCCAGGACCGCGAGCAGGGCAGTGACCATGATGTAAGGCTCCGTGGGTTGTGGGCAGCAGATTGGCGTCGTACTGTATCGGCTGGCCGGATCTTCGTACAGCCGGGGAGCCGGCAGGATGATCCGGGAGGCCGGGCAGGAGAGACGATTCCATTGCACATGCAGCGTCTGGTGTTCTTTGCCCTGGGCAGTGTCGCCACGCTGGCCCTGCTGCTGGCCACAGGGTGGCTGGCGCCGCCCGGCGGCAGTGAGCGGGCGGATAACGGCGAGCACTACACCCTCTACGCCGAGTTCGCGGATGCTGGCACACTGAAACCGGGTGCCCGTGTTGCGCTGGCCGGGGTGACCGTGGGCGAAGTGGCTGACGTACAATTGAATGCGCGTGGTTACCGGGCAAAGGTACGGATGCGCATTGATCAGAGCCTCGATCACCTGGCCATCGACAGCGTCGCCATCATCATGACCGCAGGGCTTCTCGGCGAGCAGTATATTGAGATCTCCCCCGGAGGCCACCCGGAAACGCTCTCGGATAATGACTATATCGAGGATACACAGTCGGCAATGAGTATTGAGACACTGATCCGTCGACGCATTGCCAGGCCACGCTGAGCGTGGCGGTACCGCTGCAGCACACAGGAGGACGCAGTGAACAGAATCCGAACCCTGACCCCCATTACCCTGCTGGTGGGTTTCATCATCGCGCTGCTGGCAGCGCCCTTGGCCACGGCCCAGTCCAAGGAGGAACAGTTGCGGGAGTACGTGCGCGAGAACAGCATCCGCCTCGTGGATCAGCTGAATGAAATCCGTGAGCTCTATAACTCGGACCGTGAAGCTTTCTATGAGGCCATGGATGACGCCCTGGGTGAGTTTGTGGCCTTCCGGCGCGTGGCTGCCCGGATCATGGGCAAGTATGCGCGGCAGGCGAGTCCGGAGGAGCGCGATGAGTTCGTGCGGGCTTTCCGCCGCAGTCTTTACGACGCCTATGGTGGCGCCGCGGTCAGCATCGACAGCAGCGATTTTGAGCTGGAAGTCGACAGCGTCAAGATCAATCCCCGCCATGAGGACCGTGCCACGGTGAATCTCTCCATCATCACCAACTCCGGTGAGCGCTATGGCATGGCCTACTCCATGTATGAGCCGGATGACGGCAACTGGCAGGTCGAGAACGTCATTGTTGAGGGCATCAACATGGGGCTGGCCTTCCGCGACCGGTTTGAACAGGAAATGCGGGCCGCTGAGGGCAACGTGAGCAGGGTCATCGATGAATGGTCCGCCGATGTGGGCGACATTAAGGGCCTTGAAGATGCCGTTGACCAGCAGAAGGGCAACGGGTAAGCGTCGACTGCCCCGCATACAACGTGTCAAGCACCCGCCATCTGGGCTATAATCGCGCCCCCGGCGCGGTGTCCGCGTCGGCGACAGTAACCGCCGGAGACAACGGGAGTTTGGATGCAGGCTGAAGATGTTCAGAAACGGCTCGTGGAAGCGTTGCCGGAGTGCGAGATTGAGGTTCAGAACGACGGTAACCGTTTCCTGGTTGTCGCTGTTGGCGAGCGCTTCGCCGATCTCAACCGCGTGAAGCGCCAGCAGCTGATCTACGGGGAGCTCGAGGATCTGCTGGCGGAAGGCACAATCCATGCCCTGACCATCCGCGCCATGACGCCGCAGGAATGGCAGGCGCGCCAGAGTCAGTGAAGGCGGCCCAGAGCCCCGGGAGCATAACGTGGACAAACTGCTGATTCAGGGCGGCCAGCCGCTGCACGGCGAGATCCGGATCTCCGGCGCCAAGAACTCGGCCCTGCCGATACTGGCCTCAACCCTGCTGGCGGACGGTAAGGTGAGCGTGGGCAACCTGCCGCACCTGCACGACGTGACCACCATGATCGAGCTGCTCGGTCACATGGGGGTTGAGCTCATGATCGACGAGCGCATGAGCGTTGAGGTGGATTCGACCACCATCAACAACCTCACCGCGCCCTATGAGCTGGTCAAGACCATGCGGGCCTCCATCCTTGTGCTGGGGCCCATGGTGGCCCACTTCGGCGAGGCCCATGTGTCGCTGCCCGGTGGCTGTGCCATCGGTACCCGCCCGGTCAACCTGCATCTTCAGGGGCTGGAGCAGATGGGCGCCGAGATCCAGGTCGACAGTGGCTACATCCACGCCTATGCGCCGCAGCGGCTCAAGGGGGCCCATATCTTTCTTGATACGGTCACCGTCACGGGCACCGAGAACCTGATGATGGCGGCGGCGCTGGCGGATGGTGTCACCATTCTCGAAAATGCGGCGCGCGAGCCGGAGGTGGTGGATCTTGCCGACTGCCTCAATGCCATGGGTGCGGATGTGCGCGGGCAGGGAACAGCGACCATCGAGATCCACGGCGTGGAGCGGCTGAACCCCTGTCACTATGATGTGCTTCCGGACCGTGTCGAGACTGGCACCTATCTCACGGCGGCTGCCGCAACCAAAGGCCATGTGCTGCTCAAGGACACCCGTGAGGACATCCTGGAGGCCGTGCTGATCAAGCTGAGGGAAGCTGGGGCTGAGGTGAACACCGGGGCCGACTGGATTGAACTCAACATGCACGGGCAGCGCCCCAGGGCGGTCAACCTGCGTACGGCTCCCTATCCGGCCTTCCCGACGGACATGCAGGCCCAGTTCGTGGCCATGAACGCAGTGGCCGAAGGCATCGGGTCGGTGACGGAAACGGTTTTCGAGAACCGCTTCATGCACGTCCAGGAGCTGATCCGCATGGGCGCTGATATCGGCCTGGAAGGCAACACCGCCATCGTGCGTGGCGTTGACCGGCTCACCGCCGCGCCGGTGATGGCCACGGACCTGCGTGCCTCAGCCAGTCTGGTGATTGCCGGACTGGTGGCCGAGGGTGAGACCATGGTTGACCGCATCTACCACATTGACCGGGGTTACGAGTGCATCGAGGAGAAACTCCAGCTGCTCGGCGCCACCATCCGCCGGATGCCCTCGTGACCTCCGCAGACACTGACGGGACTATGTCGGAACAGCTGACCATTGCCCTTTCCAAGGGCCGTATTCTGGAAGAGACACTGCCGCTGCTCGCCGGGGCGGGTATTGAGCCCGAAGAAGACCCGGAGAAAAGCCGTAAGCTGGTCTTTGAAACCACCGTGCCGGGCGTGCGGTTGCTGATCATCCGCGCCACGGATGTGCCCACCTACGTGCAGTACGGGGGAGCGGACATGGGCGTGGCCGGTAAGGATGTGCTCATGGAGCACGGCGGTGATGGCCTTTACGAGCCCCTGGATCTGGCCATTGCCAGGTGCCGCCTTATGACCGCAGGCGTGGCCGGCCAGGCCGTGCCCGAGGGCCGTGTGCGCGTGGCCACCAAGTTCACCCGCCTGGCACGGGAATACTATGCGGCCCAGGGCAAACAGGCGGACATCATCAAGCTCTACGGTGCCATGGAGCTGGCGCCGCTTCTGGGGTTGGCGGATGAGATCGTGGATATTGTTGATACCGGCAATACCCTCAAGGCGAACGGCCTGGAGCCGCGCGAGACCATCGCGGACATCAGTTCCCGGGTCGTGGTCAGCCGGGCTTCCATGAAGATGAAGCACGCACGGATCCAGCCGATCCTGGATCGCATGGGCGAGGCCGTCGCCCGCAGGCAGACGCAGTGAGAGTAAAGGCATGAGTGAACTGTCCATTAACCGGCTCAATACCGCTGACCCGGACTTCGAGGTGGCGCTTCGCCGCCATACCGAGTGGGAGGAAGGCGTCGACACCAGCGTGCGCCAGACCGTGGCCGAGATCCTGAAACGGGTGCGCCAGGAAGGCGATGCGGCGGTGCTGGAATACACCGCGAAGCTGGATAGCCTCAGCGTGGCGTCCGTGAACGAACTGGAAGTGCCGCGTGAGCGCATCGACGCCGCCATGCACGCCATCACGGATGAGCAGTTCCAGGCGCTGGAAACGGCTGCTGACCGGATCCGGCGCTACCACCGCGAGCAGCTGCCGCAGGACTGGTCCTATGAGGAAGCGGACGGTACCCGCCTTGGCCAGCGGGTACTGCCAGTGGACCGTGCCGGCCTCTATGTGCCCGGTGGTAAGGCGGCCTATCCCTCCTCGGTACTGATGAACGCCATCCCGGCAAAGGTGGCGGGCGTCGAGGAGATTGTCATGGTGGTGCCGGCGCCGGGCGGCGAGCTGAATGACCTGGTACTGGCCGCTGCTCGGGTAGCCGGCATCGACCGCATCTACACCCTGGGTGGCGCCCAGGCGGTGGCGGCACTGGCCTACGGCACCGAAACGGTGCCGGCGGTGGACAAGATCGTGGGGCCGGGCAATATCTACGTGGCCGAGGCCAAGCGCGAGGTCTTCGGGCGCGTGGGCATCGACATGGTCGCCGGTCCCTCCGAGATCCTGGTGATCGCTGACGGCCATACGGACCCGGACTGGGTCGCCATGGACCTGTTCTCCCAAGCCGAGCACGACGAGCAGGCCCAGGCGATCCTGGTCTCGCCGGACGCGGATTACATCGCACGGGTTGAGGCGAGTATGGCGCGCATGCTGCCGGAGATGGAGCGGGCGGAGATCATCCGCCAGTCGCTGGCCGATCGCGGCATACTGATCCAGTGCGCCTCTCTGGAAGAGGCGGCCCGGGTAAGCAACCTTGTGGCGCCTGAACACCTTGAGCTGTCGCTCGCCGATCCGGACGCACTGCTGCCCCAGATCCGCCACGCGGGCGCCATCTTCATGGGCTCCTGGGCAGCCGAGGTGATGGGGGATTACTGCGCGGGCCCCAACCACGTACTGCCCACCAGTGGCACTGCCCGCTTTTCGTCCCCTCTGGGCGTCTATGACTTCCAGAAACGCTCCTCCGTGGTGCACTTCTCGGCGGCAGGCGCGGATCGCGCCGCCCGCTGTGCCTCCGTGCTGGCCCGGGGCGAGGGGCTGACGGCGCACGCACGCTCGGCCGAATACCGTATCCGCGACTGAGGAGCGACCATGAGCCGGTTCTGGAACGAACGGCTGCAGCAGCTCACCCCCTATGTACCGGGTGAGCAGCCGCAGATGACCAATCTGGTCAAGCTCAATACCAACGAACATCCGTTCGGGCCCGGTGAGGCGGTCACGCAGGCAATCCGCGAGGCCGCGGATGAGCGTCTCCGCCTGTACCCGGATCCGGACGCCACGCAGCTGCGCCAGGTCATCGCGGACTGGTTCGGTCTGGAAGCTTCACAGGTGTTCCCGGCGAACGGCTCCGATGAGGTGCTGGCGTTCATCTTCCAGGGCCTGTTCCAGTCGGGCGAGCCGGTGCTGTTCCCGGACATCAGTTACAGCTTCTACCCCGTCTACTGCGGGCTCTACGGTCTGGAGAGCCGCACCGTGGCGCTGGATGAGCAGCTGCGGATCCCGGTGGAGGGCTTCCAGCCGCCCAACGGTGGTGTGATCTTCCCGAATCCCAACGCGCCCACGGGCCGTTTCCTGGATCTGGAATCCATTGAGCGTATCCTCGTGGCCAACCCGGACCGGGTGGTGGTGATCGACGAGGCCTATGTGGATTTCGGCGGTGAGAGCGCTGCCCGGCTGATCCCGGATCATCCCAACCTGCTGGTGACACAGACCCTGTCCAAGTCCCGCTCACTGGCCGGGCTCAGGGTGGGGTATGCAATGGGCCAGCAGCACCTGATCGAGGGGCTGGAGCGGATCAAGAACAGCTTCAATTCCTATACCCTGGATCGGCTGGCGCAGGCCGGTGCCATTGCGGCTTTCCGGGATGAGGCGGGGTTCCGGGCCGGGCAACAGGCGGTCATCGAGCAGCGCGAACGGCTCAATGCTGGCCTGGAAGCGTTGGGTTTCGAGGTGGTGCCCTCCAGAGCGAATTTCGTTTTCTGCCGCCATCCGGCGGTCAGTGGCGCTGAGCTGGCGGCGCAGTTGCGTGAGCGTCACATCATTGTGCGCCACTTTGATAAACCACGGATCGAGCAGTATCTGCGGATTACCATCGGTACGGGCGATGAGATGACGGCGCTGCTGACCGCCCTTGATGACATTCTCAACAGTGGCGAGGTGACGGCATGAGCGCACCACAGCGGGATGAACTTGTCGCGACCATGGACCAGTGGCTGCGTCCGGAGCTGTTCCGGGACTACTGCCCCAATGGCCTCCAGGTGGAGGGGCGTGACCGCGTGCGTACGGTCATCTCCGGAGTAACCGCCAGCCAGCGCTTTCTGGAGCAAGCGATTGAAGCTGGCGCCGACATGGTGCTGGTGCACCACGGCTATTTCTGGAAGGGCGAGGATCCGTGCATCCGGGGTATGAAACGGCGGCGGATCGAGCATCTTCTCAGCAACAACGTTTCGCTGGTCGCCTATCACCTGCCGCTGGATGCGCACCGGACCATGGGCAACAACGCTTGCCTGGCGCGCACACTGGGCGCTTCCGATGGCGCGCCGGTTTCGGACGACCCCTGCGAGCTGATGTGGGCGGGAAATCTGGATGAACCGATGACACCGCAGGCGCTGGTTTCACGGCTGGAGTCGCGCCTTGAGCGGGCGCCGCTGCCTGTTGAAGGCGGCCCGGAGCTGATCCGGCGGATGGCCTGGTGCAGTGGCGGTGCCCAGGGCATGATTGACCGGGCTGCCGCTCTCGGGGCGGATGCCTATCTTTCCGGCGAGATCTCGGAGCCGACGGTCCACAGCGCACGGGAGCAGGGGCTTCACTACTTTGCGGCGGGGCACCACGCCACGGAGCGGGACGGAGTGCAGGCACTGGGTGCGGCACTCGCCGAGGCTCACGGTATTGAGCACCGCTTCATCGAGGACCCGAGTCCGGCGTAGCCGGGCTCGGGGGAGCCGGGCTCAGGTGGCTGAGCTGCGGCTGCCGTTTTCCGACGCTTCCTTCTTCAGGCCGAAATCCTCAGAGAGCATGCCGTTGTCGTTGCGCGTGTTGCGCGGGGCATAATCCCGCGGAGGCTCCACGCCGCCCTCATCGTCAGTGGGGCCCTTGTAGCTCAGCTGGTGGTCACGCTGGACCTGCTCCAGCTCTTCGCGGGCATCGGTTTCTGTGCACAGGCGTGAAGCCCCCTTGGCAAGGTGCTCATGCACTTCCCGATAGGAATCATTGAGCCGCCGGAAGAGTTCCGCCGTCTCCATGAAGTGTTCATTCACCTGCGCCTGATAGCGGGTGTGCTCGTTCTGAAGCGCGTCGAGCTGCTGGGCGAGCCGGCGTTGGCGCACATTGCGTCCGCCTGTTGAGCGTGCAATAACCCAGCCCAGAGCGAGGCCGATCACCAATGCCGCAATACCGACAGCGAGCATGGACTCCATAGTACGATCCTTCTGTTGCCTGGAAGGCGCTGGTCTGTGACCAGCCGTAACGCGATCATGGTATGACAAAGCGCGCCCCGGCAACAGTCCCGACCATAGTGGGATTTTGAGGGCGGCGCAAAAATCCGG
The DNA here is from genome assembly GCF_913056445.1 of uncultured Halovibrio sp. NCBI lineage: Bacteria > Pseudomonadati > Pseudomonadota > Gammaproteobacteria > Oceanospirillales > Halomonadaceae > Halovibrio > uncultured Halovibrio sp. The sequence continues at coordinate 44,474 of NZ_CAJXMA010000010.1, read as the reverse complement.
ATAATGCCCTCCTCAAATGGCAGTCGTGAGGCACGCATGAGCGCCAGTGACGCAACACCATCCGCGGGGCCGCTGGCCCGCTACCGCGAGGATCAGGATCACGCCGGCTTCCAGCGCGACAGCGCCCAGGAGACCGCTATCCAGAACCTCCAGTCCCTGTATGAGAAGCTTGTGGCCGCCGAGGCTGGGCGTAACCGGGCTGGCAAACGGCTGATGCGCAAGCTCCGGCGTGGGCGTGAGGAACCGGTCACCGGGCTGTATTTCTGGGGTGGGGTTGGTCGCGGCAAGACCTACATGATGGACCTTTTCTACGACTCATTGCCGTTCGAACGCAAACTGCGGGTCCACTTCCACCGCTTCATGCAGCGGGTCCACCGGGAACTGGCGGAGCTGGAGGGTTACAGCGATCCGCTGGACACCATCGCCGAACGGTTCGCGGCCGAGTGCCGGGTCATCTGTTTTGATGAGTTCTTCGTCTCCGAAATCGGAGACGCCATGATTCTGGCGAACCTGCTCGACGGGCTCTTCCATCGGGGTGTGACCCTGGTCTGCACCTCCAACATTGAGCCGGACGGCCTGTACTGGAACGGCCTCCAGCGCGCCCGCTTCCTGCCGGCCATTGACCTGCTCAACCGCTACACGAAGGTGCTGAACATCGACGGTGGGGTGGACTATCGGCTGCGGACCCTGGAGCAGGCCCAGCTGTTCCACACCCCGCTGGGGCCGGAGGCGGAAGAGAGCCTGCTCAAGAGCTATGAAGAGCTGGCGCTGACCGGTGGTGACCAGGGGCAGGATCTGGAGATCAACGGGCGTCTGATCCATGCGCGGCGCCATGCCGATGACGTGGTCTGGTTCGACTTTCAGGAGCTCTGTGACGGGCCCCGAAGCCAGAACGACTACATCGAGCTGGCCCGGGAGTTCCACGCCGTCGTTCTCTCGAACGTACCGGTGATGGGCGCGGACTCGGACGACCGCGCCCGTCGCTTCATCAACCTTGTGGATGAGTTCTACGACCGCTGCGTCAAGCTGATCATCTCCGCCGAGGCGCCGATCCCGGATCTCTACACCGGGAGCAACCTGGCGTTCGAGTTCGAGCGCACTGAATCACGTCTGCTGGAGATGCAGTCCCACGATTACCTGGAACTGCCCCACAAAGCCTGACACGCTCAGTCGCACAGCTCGATGGCCACGGCCGTGGCCTCGCCGCCACCGATACACAGTGAGGCTATGCCCCTTCGACCGCCGGTGCGCCTCAGCGCGTGGATCAGGGATACGATCAGACGCGAGCCGGTGGACCCGATGGGGTGACCCTGGGCGCAGGCGCCGCCGTGGATGTTCACCTTCTCCGGGGGCAGCCCCAGATCATCCATCGCGATCATGGACACCACCGCGAATGCCTCATTGATCTCGTAGAGGTCCACGTCCTGGGTTGACCAGCCGGTGCGCTCCAGAAGGCGCTGGATCGCACCCACCGGCGCCAGAGTGAATTCGGAGGGGTGGCGGGAGAAGGTGGCATGCCCGAGGATGCGCGCCAGCGGCTGCGAGCCATGGCGCTCCATGGCCGCTTCGCTCATCAGCATGAGCGCTGAGGCACCGTCCGAGATGGAGGAGGCGTTGGCCGCGGTAATGGTGCCGTCCTTCGCAAAGGCCGGGCGCATGGAGGGGATCCGGTCAATATTGGCCTGGCCGGGCTGCTCGTCGTTACTGACGGTCGTTTCATTGCCCTTGCGGTCGGTCTGGGTGATCGGAACCATCTCAGCGTCCAGCCAGCCATTGTCGATGGCGGCGTTGGCCCGCTCCAGAGAGCGGATCGCGAAGGCGTCCATGGCCTCCCGGGAATAGCCCAGCCGATCCGCCGTCTCCTGGGCGAACTCACCCATGAGGCGATCGGTCTCCGCATCCTGCAGTCCGTCCATGAACATATGGTCCTGAGGGGACTGGCCGGGGCCCATGCGGTAACCCCGGCGGGCGTCGGTCAGAAGGTAGGGTGCATTGGACATGCTCTCCATGCCACCGGTCAGAACCACCTCCGCACTGCCGGCCCGGATCAGGTCATGCCCGAACATGGTGGCCTTCATGCCGGAGCCGCAGAGCTTGTTGACGGTCGTGGCCCCGGCGCTGTCCGGCAGGCCGCCGTCCCTCGCTGCCTGGCGAGCTGGGCCCTGACCAGTGCCTGCAGGCAACACATTGCCCATCACCACTTCCTCGACAGCATCTGCGCTGAGCCCCGAGTCCGCGAGGACGGCACGAACGGCTTCGGCGCCCAGGGCAGGACTGCTGAGAGGGGAGAGTGCCCCAAGGAAGCCGCCCATCGGGGTGCGGCGGGCGGCGGTGATGTAGATGGAAGGGTCGTGCATAAAATTGCCTCTTGGATCAGTCTGCGCGTGTGATTTATTGCAATTCCGTGAAGCACTCCACGAAACACAAAATCAGCCACCGGAAAGTTGGTGGAACTGTGATTTTGTGTCTATATTGCATGTGAACTTGTGGTAATTCCATTACCCGGGTAGCGATTCAGTGATAACGGAGAAGCGTTTCGATGACAAAAAGAACACAACAGTGGCAGAAGCGAGCTCGCCTTCCCCTCGCCGTCGCCATCGCGGCGGGTATGTCGGCTCCGGCGGGTGCCTTTACGTTTAACTACGGTGAAGTGGAAGGGGCGTTTGACACCAGTCTGACGGCTGCGGCCGGCTGGCGGGTTGAGAGCCAGAACAAAGACCTGATTGGTCAGGGAAACCTGGGGATTCCAGCAGGCTCCACGACTGGGGCGTCTACTACAAACTACGACGACGGCAACCAGAACTTCGAGTCCGGAGATACCTACTCGGAGCGGGTCAGTGGCACGAGTGAGCTCTACTTGAACTACGCGCCGCGTGGGGAGTATCTGTCCAGTGTCGGCACCTTTGTGCGCGGCAGGTACTGGTACGATTTCAAGACCAAGGATGATGACTTCGAGTATCCGCTCAGTGAAGGCGGTAAGGACGATGCTTCGGGCGGTGAGTTTCTGGACGCCTATGTATGGACGGACTGGAATGTCGGCGAAGTGCCCGTCACGGTTCGTTACGGGAACCAGGTCATCAACTGGGGTGAGAGTACCTTCATTCAGGGCGGTATCAACGCCACCAACCCGATCAACGTCAGTGCTATCCGGGCGCCGGGGGCTGAAATCCGGGACGCGTTACTGCCGGTTGAGGCGCTCTACACGTCGATTGGTCTGACACAGAATATAACTGTCGAGGCCTATGCGCAGTTCGACTGGGATGAGACGCGTCTTGAGGATTGCGGGACCTTCTTTTCAACAAATGACTTCACTGCGAATGATTGTGGGCCGATTTATCCAAGTGGAGCTGTCTCTCAGAAGAATTTCCCCGATAGTGGGCCTCAAGTGATCAATCGTATTGCTAACAATGAGCCTGATGGTGATGACCAGTTTGGTGTTGCCTTGCGGTGGTATTCACCAGAGTTAGGCAATACCGAATTTGGCCTTTATCACGTACGTTATGACAGTCGGTTGCCCTACATAAGCGGCAAGCTTAGAACTCAGCAGGAGATACAGGCTGGCAGTATTCTGCCCGACTATTACGCTGATTACCCAGAAGATATCAAGCTCTTTGGAATCAGTATGAACACAAACGTCCCAGGTGGTTGGTCGATCGGTGCTGAGTACAGCTTCCGAGAGAATATGCCTCTTCAATGGAATGCGTTTGATCTACTTAATGGTGGCATAACGCCTGCGGTACAGGGGCAGCTTGCTCAGCAAGCTCAGACGTTCGCAGCTAATGGTCAGAATGCCCTCGCTGCTGAGTATCAGCAAGCGGCTCAGGATGCGGCAAAAGTTTCGAAGCTTTACGAGCAACGCCTCCAGGAAGCGGGAGGGCAGGCACCTCTGGGTGAAACCATTCGTGGCCATGACCGGCACAAGGTGTCCCAAGCTCAAGCGACATTCATCAAGTTCTTTGATCGTGTTCTTGGGGCGAGTCGGCTTAGTTTCGTCGGTGAGGTGGGCATGACGTATGTTCACGATCTTCCCTCGAAGTCTGAAGCGCGATATGGGCGTTCCGGCATCTATGGAGTTAGCGATTATGAAGAGGGGGCGTTTGCTTGTGATAGTCCGACCATAGATGTGACTGGTTCGCCTGAAAATAGTTTCTATAACATCAACCCCAGTAACTGCACTAACGATGGTTTCGTGAGTGACTTCTCCTGGGGCTATCGCATGCGCGGCACGCTGACCTACAACAACGCCTTCATGGGCGCGACGCTCAAGCCGTCGCTTTCCTGGTCGCACGATGTGAACGGCTATGCGCCAGCACCGGGCGGGGCCTTCAACGAGGGCAATAAGGCGGTTGGTCTGGGTCTGGCGGCCGAGTACCGCAACAACTACGAAGCGGCGATCAACTACACCAACTACTTTGGTGGTGATTACAACACCCGCGAGGACCGGGACAACATCACGGCCAGCGTGACGTATTCGTTCTGATCCGTGAGAGTGTGTGAAGAAATAAAGCTGTACCACCAACGTCTAGCGAGGTAGACGAGCGATGAATTTTCGAAAGAACGTACTGACAGGGAGCATTGTCTCCCTGGCGCTGGCAGCCGCACCGGCCCTGGGCGCGGTCTCCGAGGAGGAGGCCGCGAAGCTGGGCAACGAGCTTACGCCCATCGGTGCCAAGAAAGCTGGCAATGGCGATGAGATCCCGGCTTGGGATGGCGGGCTGACGACGCCGCCGGACAACTTCGAGGGGAACCATTACCTGGATCCCTTCCCGGAGGACGAGCCGCTGTTCGTGATCGACCAGAGTAATGTGGACGAGTACAAGGATCGTCTGACACCGGGGCAGGTGAAGATGATCAATGAGTACGAAGACTACAAGATGCCGGTCTATAAGACCCGCCGCACGGCGGCTCTGCCCGAACGCATCTATGAGAAGGCGAAGAAAAACGCCACCAACACCACCCTGGTTGAGGGCGGTAACGGTCTCGAGAACTTCGATACTGCTGTGCCTTTCCCAATTCCGGAGAATGGTCTTCAGGTGATCTGGAACCATACAACCCGGTATCGGGGTGGGGCCGTAAAGCGGAATGTCCACCAGGCGGTACCCCAGGAAAATGGGGCCTTTACGCCGATTCATTTTGATGAGGAATTTGCCTGGAGAACATCGCTTCAGGACTATGACCCGAGCGAAGATTCCAACGTCCTGTTCTACTTCAAGCAGGCGATCCGCTCACCTTCACGCTTGGCTGGGAACGTGCTGCTTGTGCACGAGACCATCAACCAGGTGAAGGAACCGCGTCGGGCCTGGGTGTACAACGCGGGTCAACGCCGGGTGCGCCGCGCACCTCAGGTTGCCTATGACGGGCCGGGTACAGCTTCAGATGGCCAGCGTACCTCGGACAACCTCGACATGTTCAATGGCGCACCGGACCGGTACAACTGGGAGCTGAAAGGGAAGAAGGAGATGTACATTCCCTATAACGGCTACCGGCTGGACGATCCGTCACTGAGCTATGATGAGCTGCTTGAGGCAGGCCATATCAACCAGGATCACGCTCGCTATGAGCTGCACCGTGTATGGCACGTGACCGCTACCCTCAAGGACGATGAGCGCCACATCTATGCCAAGCGTGACTTCTATATCGATGAGGACACCTGGGGCGCAGCAGTCGTTGACCATTACGACGGCCGTGGCGAACTCTGGCGTGTGGCTGAAGGGCATGCCATGCAGTACTACGATCAGAAAGTGCCGTGGTACGCCTTTGAGACACTGTATGACACGCTCAACGGCCGCTATCTGGTGCTGGGTCTGACCAATGAGATGGAAGATCCCTATACCTTCGGCATTGAGCGTCAGCTCCGGGATTACACGCCAAGCGCTCTGCGCCGCGCTGGGCGCCGTTGATCCCCTGCTGGCCCCATGGGGTCGGCACTGAAAACAGAAAAGCCCCGCTCCGGCGGGGCTTTTTCGTATGGGAGTTCTGGATGAGTGGCGTCAGGATGGATCCGCGGTTTCCTGTTCCTTCATCCGGTCAATCAGCTCATCCTTGTTGTTCCATAGCTCGCTGATCCACTTCTGGAACTCGATCCGGAACTCGCGGTCGTTCTGGTAATCCCGCCCCAGGAACTGCTCCGGAATCCGCTTCTCATCAACCCGTATGATCACACGGCGTGTGCGCCCGCTGAGATAGTCCCAGATGCCACCCGGGCCATCTGGATAGACGATGGTGATGTCGAGCATGATGCTCATCAGGTTGCCCATGGCGCCCAGCACAAAACCGGTGCCACCGGAGCGGGGCTTGAGCAGGTTGCGGTAGGGGGAGTTCTGCTGCTCATGCTTTGCCGGGGTGAAGCGGGTGCCTTCCATGAAGTTGAATACCGCAACCGGCGCGTACTCGAACTTCTCACAGGCTTTGCGGGTGGTCTCCAGGTCCTTGCCCCTCAGATGGGGCTTTTTCATGAGCTGCTGCTGCGTATAGCGCTTCATGAAGGGAAAATCCAGAGCCCACCAGGCAATGCCGAGCAGTGGTACCCAGATGAGCTCCTTCTTCAGGAAGAACTTCATGAGAGGGATACGACGGTTGAGCACCACCTGGGTTACCAGGATGTCCGCCCAGGACTGGTGGTTGCAGGTGACGAAGTACCACTGGTTCCGGCTCAGGTTGGCATTGAGCTCAACGTCCCACTCGATGCGGTTGAGCAGGCGCATGAACAGCCCGTTGTTCTCGATCCAGACGAAGGCGATGGCATTGAGCCCCCGTGTGCACAGCTTGCGTACCGGCGTGATCGGAATGATCAGCTTGAGGATGGCAAGCAGGAGCAGAAGGGGGTACAGAACCAGGGTGCTGAGAAGGATCAGCAGAACACAGAGTGTGCCCTTGAGCGGTGCAGGAAGGAAATCCAGCATGTTGGCGACCGTCTGTCCGGTGAATGGGTTACTCGCGACGGACGCCATTATACATTGGCAGTGCGCCCTGCCAATTTTTCAGTGAACAGCTGTTATCTCAGTTGCTGAACCGGTCCCTGTAATCGCTGATCAGTGCATCCAGCTTCTCAAGAGGGTTCTCTGCCGCTGACAGCGCCTGTTGACGCTGATCGTAATCCGAAAGGTTATTGACGCGGATCATACTGCGGATTTCTTCCACGTACGCCTGTCCGCGTTCGGAATACGACTGCAATCCGCCCGCGAGATTGATGCCGTCGGGGAACCGGTTCTCGTTCAGTAATGCAAGCCGGCGTTCCCTCAGGTTCTGGTAGGCGTTGTGGCGATTGAGGTTGGTGAGATAGGCCCGGATGGAGCGGTAAGGCGACTTGAACACTTCCACCTCATGGGTCATTCCCGCCGGGCGGCTGTTCGGGACCAGGCCGCAGCCGGGGTTGAAGCACCATTGGCCGAACAGGTTGTTGCCCTGGGTGGCGAAACGGCTGGTGCCCCAGGCGGATTCATTGGCGGCCTGCGCCAGTACCAGTGACGGCGGAATGATGTGCATCCGGCGCTCAAGACCACTGACCAGATCCTCTGTCGTCTCACCATCAACCCGCAGGCGTGTGGCGCGGGTGGTGAGCCATTTCCGTTCTTCCTCGTTCAGCTCCGGCTTGTTGCTGAGCTGTTCCAGGTAGTCCCGGGCAGCCTGGATCCGCAGGTTGGCCAGGGCAATACGGGGGAAGAGGTAACCGAAGAAGGCGTCCTTCTTCTCGGAGACCACGCTGTACTGGGTGAAGTCCGGCAGGGGAGCCGTCGCCCATCCTGGGATGGCATCAGTGTCCATAAGTTGCGGTTCGGAAACCTTCGGCGTGGGCCGTTCAAACTCCACCTGGCTGGCAATAAAGCCGGCGGCCAGACCACCTACCACAAGAACAGCCACCAGAATCAGGGCTGGTACGGGACGAGATTCCATCAATACCTCCGCGTTTAGATACAGCTACGCGGAGGGCTGGAGTTCGGATCAGTTGGGGCACCCCTCCGCGCTGTCGTCCCTGAATCCTAACAGGAATCCTACGGATTCGTTAGATTTGCGGGTGATCATGACGAGGGTGTTGCCGTTGTCCGTCGTGAATCCCTTGAATTGCGCTGAGCCAGGGGAGCAACCATCAATCGTAAAAGGGTCTGTGCCGTTTATATTACAGCCAGAGCCGGATTCGCGCCCGGAATCCGCAACTGTAAAGTTGCTATCAGTACTGCTCTGATGCTTTATAAAGTCGTAACTAACGGATGAGTTCTCGACTGTGAGGCAGGCTTCTTCGTATTGGGACAGCGTGTCAGAGCTGATGCTGAATCCCTTGATGCGGTAGTTGGCGGCATCGGGAAGCGGTCCGATGCTGCTGGCCTTACGGGCGACTCTGAGGATGGAGCCACCGGATTGATTGCCTGCCCCGGGTCTGGCCGATAGAGCGATCCATTCGCCGTCTGGCGAGACTGCAGCATTCGGGACACGGTCAGAAGTTGTACCGCCCTCCAAAGGAAACGAGGGATAGGTGAAAAAGAGGTTGCCAAGGAATGGCTCCCGAATTTCGTTGGGTGTGACCTTCTGCTTCACGGATTCAAATTTGAACTTCGAGTATGCCGTGGGAGAGGTGTTCGCTAAAAACCATTCAGTTACAGAGGTTTCTGAGCCGGTATTCGTGTTGGAGTCCATAGTCCAAGTACCAGTTCTTGCCGTGGCACGCTTTATCCCTCCTGCAGTATCTGGTTTCAGTTCAAAGCCAATAAACCGATATTCTTCATCTGTACTAAATCTGTTAATGGAGTCGTCCCATTCGCTGAGATTGATCTCAACATTGGTTATTGCGTGCTCCTCCAGGAGTTTTTGACGGTTATAACCTTCCTCCTCTGATCCTGAGAGTTCCCACGCCTTGGCCGCATGAAAATAATTGCTCAGCATCGCCTGCGGCGCCTCGCGGTCTGTTCTCTCTGCACTGGCGGTGTGGATATGAGGGTTGGGTGCCCAGCCGATGGTCCGTGTGCCTACGTCGCTGACCGTCTGTAGCAGAGGGCGCAGGCTGGAGAAGATGTTGCCATTCCCGCTCTGGTACAGCTGATTGGACTGGGTGCTATAGCTGCGGAACGCGGGATCCAGAGCTGAGAACCCGAATGAACTGCGGGTAAAGGGCACATCAACGGTTCCCAGGGCCAGGTCAAAACCCAGGTTGGCAAATTCCAGGTTGCCAATGGAGTATCCGGGGTAAGTGTAGGACGTTCCCCCGTTGGCGGTGCTGGATCCGCGGGCAATGGTATGCGTGGCCCAGAAACCGCCGTTCTGCTGCGAGTTGTTGAGGCTGACGCCGAACTGCACGGTATTGAATGCTGGGGCAACATCGTCTTGGTTGTCGCTCTGGAGTTCCGCTTCATCCTGTGTCAGAAGAGATTCGCCGTGATCCAGAAAAGCCATAAAGTCTTTCCTGTCCTTCAGGGCTGACTGGCCATCAGACACATTGATCTCAAAGGACTGGACACGGTCCGCCATGGTCTGCCAGACGAGGTCATATGTGCAGGCCACCTCATCGCAGTTATTGATGCTATCGATCTCGCTGGATGTAAGGTCCCGGGCTACTTCATCAATGAGCACATCAGAGAATGGATTGACGAAGACATGCCCGCACTCCGAGGCCACTGGGGCCCGGTAGGTGGTGCCGCCAACGGTAGCTTCGATGGCCCTGTCGATCCGGCGTGGGATGGGGTCCTCGAAGGTGACAATGAAATCCCCGTCGTTGGTCTCCTGCTGGAGTGCACGGGAGAGTGAGCCATTGAGGTCGACCAGCGTGAGATCTGTGCTGGTTGTGTTGGCAAGGCTACTGCCTTTTCGGGCGTCAGGGCTGGTGCTCGGTGTCTGGACACTGACCAGAAGCTGGTTGTCATCCAGATTGCGGGTGCTGCGGCACCGCAGCGATGAGCCATTATCCTCGAACTCGGGGGGTGGGCCCAGACCAAAGGAATTCTCATCGCTCACGGATGGATCCCCACTGCCGCAGGCGGTCAGTGCCAGGGCGCTCAGGGTGAGCAGGGGATAAAACAGGCGGGTACGCATCTAACCCTCCGGGCTGGTCCCGTAAAACACGATTGTTCTACGAGTCTAAACCAGCGCCGGAGGCCCTGCCGTGAACCATTCCGGGTTCTTCAGAAGAGGATGCGCATGCCGCCGATCAGGCCTTCCTCAAAGCGGTAGTCGTCGTCACCGCGGGTATCGAGATCCGCGCCCACGTAGCGGTAGCCGGCAAAAATTTCGGAGTTGCGGATCAGGCGGTAGCTGACGGTGGCATCGGTATGGCGCATGCCGTCCGCATCCCCGTAGGAAAGAATCGATGGGGAGAGGTAGAGGCTGCCGCCAACGGAAAGCCCGGGAACCTCCGGGATATTCATACGGGCAAAGACCCCTGGCGCGGTGGCGCCGCCGTCGATGTCACGGTCGCCGTCATCGAAGTACATGTTTCGCACACCCAGGCCCACGGTCATGGGGATGTTCTGGATAGCGGTGCGGCCCTGGGCGTGCAGATCGAGCGTTGCCAGATGGCGGCTGCCGTCATGATAGGTGTAGCCCACGCCACCGCCGAGCTCCTCACTGGCGTCGGTGAAGCTGTATTCACCCCGAACGGAATCGTTGCTCAGGCTGAGGTCCAGGCTGTCCGCATGGGTTGTGCCGGCAAACGCGGTGAACAGGGCGGCGCCGAGGCAGGTGGTGCGGATCAGTCGGTTGTATCGCATAGGGGCTAGTGCTCCTGTCAGTGACCATGGTGACTCAAAGGGTCATGATAGTGTCACCGGTGCTGTTCCACAATTACGCCTTTTCAAGGCGTTCGACGACACAGGTACCGTTCGCTACCAGCCAATGGACATCGAGGTCGTACAGGCGGAGCGCATAACGCCGCTCCGGATCATCCCGGTGGTAGGCGGGTCGTGGGTCCTGGTTGAGAACCTCGCGGATGAGATCGCGCAGCTCCGGATAGTCCCACTGGATCTGCTGTAATCGGTGCTCCGCTTGCGGACTGAATCTTACAGGCAGAGTGGCGGCCGGTGGTTCGCTGGCCCAGGCGCCCGTGGCCGCTTCCGGGGCATCGCACCAGGGCAGGAAGGGTTTGATGTCGAGCACTGGGGTGCCATCCACCAGATCGATCTCGCTGATCGCCAGACACAGTTCCCCGTGGCGCCGGGTGAGGCCCAGGTTTCGCACCAGTGACAGGCCAAGGCGGTTGGGTCGGAAGGGAGAGCGGCTGGCAAAGACGCCGACCCGGGTGTTGCCGCCGAGTCTGGGGGGTCTGACCAACGCTGAGGGTGCCTGATCCGCCGGGACCTGATGGAACAGAAAGCTGATCCAGACGTGGGAAAAATCCTCGATCCCCCGGAAGGCCTCCTCGGTGTTCCAGGGGGAGCTGAGAACCACCTCGCCCCGGGCGTGTGGGCATAGGGACGGCTGGCGGGGAACGCCGAATTTGTCCGGAAAACAGGAGCGGACCGTGCCAATGGGCGTGACGCCATAATCGCTGTTCACTGGAGATCTCCGCTGCTTGAGAAGAACATTTCGATGCGGAAGGTCAGGCTGGCTTCAGGCTGGAAGTCCTCTTCGCGACGGTAACGCAGGGAGGGGATGATTTCGCCGTAAAGCCAGTCATCATGAAGGCGCTTGCGGTAGAGCATGTCCGTGAAGTATTCGGTGCGGGCCCAGTTATTGAAAGTGTCTCCCAGAACGCCAAACCGCAGGCGCACGAAGTGCCGGTTGCGGTAGCGGCGCTGCAGGCGAAAGATCTGGGCCATCTCGAATCCACGTTTGCGGTGGACCCAGCGCACCTCTGATGATGCCCGGAACCGCCAGTGGGGGCCAAGCGGGCGGTGAAATCCGAACCATGACCGGGAGATCCAGCCTTCCTGGAGGTACCAGAACACCCGTTGATCCACGCGCAGCCGCCATTCTCTGGAAAGCTGCCAGTCAGACCAGGTGCGTGCCCGGGCAAAGAACTCCAGTGGCATGTGCAGCCTGGCGCCCACATCAGTGCTGGCGTTCCAGCGCTCGGAAAGAGGCGACAGAAAACGCAGGGCACCGGCTGTAAAGCTGTTCTCATCCGCCTCTTCCGGCGTCAGCGTACCCCGCTGCTGCTGCTCGGAAAGAGGGGCCAGATCATTGGCATCGCTTTCCACAATGATACGGAATTTTTCTTCAGAGGTGGGCACATCGAGCTTGAAGCGGGCTTCCGGCTCAAAGCCCATTTTCCCGTCCTCGGTATAGCGGTTGAAGGCGCCCAGCCGCAGGTAGCTGTCGTTATCCTGATCCACCCAGGTCTGGCCGGAAAGGGTCTGGTCAATACCCTGGCCCAGAGCCTCGACATGGCGCGAATGGATGCGGCGTCGGCGCACCACCCAGTGGCCGGCCTGGTCGAGCCAGGTGTCTTTGGGTTTCAGGTAGCGGGGGCCGTCCCAGTCGAAGAAGTCCGCAGGAAGCTCCTCAATGTCCACCCGGGGCGGTGGCTCCGGCTTCGCGGGTGGGGCCAGAGTGGCCCAGGTGGGTTCCAGACTGCCGAGCGCGAGACAGCTGGTGCCGATCAGGGAACGGATCCAGCTCACGGCATCAGCAGCCCCAGGCCGATGGCGGTGTAGAGGCCCATCAGGCCGATTGAGAGTGCAGAGAAAGCACCGGTTTCCGAGCCCATTTCAAAGGCTCGGGTAGTGCCTACACCATGGCCGATCATGCCCATGGCGCAGCCTTTGGCAGCGGGGTGCGTGACACCGGTGATGCGCAGTACTGGCCCGCCGCAGGCGGCCACAAGAATGCCGGTGACCATAACGAATCCGGTCGCCAGCGGAGGGTAGCCGCCGATGGATTCGGTCACGGAGATCGCCATTGGGGTGGTGATGGACTTGGTGGCCATGGACATCAGGGTGGCGTGGTCGGAGCCGGTGAGCCAGAGCAGGCCGGTGGCGCTGCCCGCTGCCACAACGCCGCTGACGGCCAGTGTGACCATCAGGGGCAGCAGGTGGCGGCGAATGAGGCCAAGGTTCTGGTAAAGCGGCAGCCCCAGGGCCACGGTGACGGTGCCAAGCATGAAGTGGATGATACTGGCACCCTCCATGTAGGTGCCGTAATCGAGATCCAGCACCAGCAGCGTGGCCCCCACGAGGGCGATGCCGGAAACCACGGGCTGAAGGAAGCTGGGCTTGCCGGTGATCCGGTACAGTCCATGGCCGGTGAGATAGGCCAGCAGGGTCAGCGTAATGGCGAAATGGGGCGAGTTCAGTAGGGTGCTCATCGGCTCAGCCACTGCATGAGATGGGCGGTGGTAACGAATGCGATCAGGGTGCCCAGGGTCAGTGCCAGGGTGATGCCCAGGGCCTGCTCCATGAGCAGTGCGCCCAGGGTCACGATGCCGGCGCCCGCGGGGATGTAGAACAGTGCCATATGGGTGAGCAGCTGGCGGGCGGCTTCGCGCTCCGGGTCATAGCCTCCGCCCGTGATCACCAGATACAGGAAGAACAGCACCATGCCGGAAATCGGTCCGGGCAGCGGCATGCCTGGAATCTGCTCCAGTGCCAGGCCGGCGAGCTGGAACAGCAGGATAATGGCCAGACCGGTAACAAGGCTTCCCTTCATGAAAGGGTATCTCCGGAAACCTCGGCGGCCATGGCAAGCAAGTGCTGATGCAGGCCCGCGACTTCCTCGCGCACGCGCTCCAGCGGCTGGTCATTGTCGATCACGTTGCCCGCAGCCCTGAGCCGGTCCTCCCGGGGCATCTGCGCGGCAATAATGCGTTCCACCTGGGCGCGGTCGTTGTCATCCCGGCTCATGGTGCGCTGGATCTGGGTCTCGTGGCTGACGTCCACCACCACGATGTGCTGGCAGAGCCTGTGCTGATCGGTTTCCAGAAGAAGCGGCGACACCAGCATCTGATACGGCGAATCCGCTTCAGACAGATAGTGTTTCAGGCGTTCGGCAATGCGGGGGTGCAGCAGGGCCTCCAGCCACTGGCGTTCGCCGTCATCGTTGAAGACACGTTTGCGCAGCGCGGCCCGGTCCAGGGTGCCGTCCTGCTGGAGAACGGCATCGCCAAAGTGGCTCCGGATGGTTTCCAGTGCCGGTTCGCCGGGCTCAACCACCTCGCGGGATACATCATCCGCGTCAATCACGAAGATGCCGTGCTCACGGAAGAGGTTGGCCACGGTACTCTTGCCGCTGCCAATGCCTCCGGTCAGGCCAACCACAAACATGTCAGACCCTCATCAAGGACAGCCACAGATCCAGCAGTTCCGGCCCATACCAGAGCGCGATCACGCCAGCTGCGGCGAGGTAGGGGCCGAAGGGAATCGGAATATTGCGATCATGCCCACGTATGGCAATCATCGCAATGCCCACCACGGCACCCACAAGGCTGGAGAGAAGAATGACGGCCGGCAGCATGGTCCAGCCCAGCCAGGCACCGAGGGCGGCCAGCAGCTTGAAATCCCCATGTCCCATGCCTTCCTTGCCGGTCAGAAGGCGGAAGAGGTGGTAGACACTCCAGAGACTGAGATAACCCGCCACGGCCCCCCAGAAGGCGGCTTCGAGCCCAACCTGGCCCAGCCCCAGGGCGCTGGCCACAAGCCCGGCCCAGAGCAGCGGGAGGGTGATGCTGTCTGGAAGCAGGGTGGTTTCCAGGTCGATGACCGTCAGGGCAAGCAGTGCCCAAACGAGTGGAAGGGCAATCAGTGCCTCGACGCTGGTGCCCAGGATGAGCACGGTAAGCACTGAAAGCACTGCCGTCAGCGCCTCGATCGCCGGGTAGCGCACGGAGATGCCGGTGCCGCAGTTCCGGCAGCGCCCGCGCAGGAAGAGCCAGCTGAGTACCGGGATGTTGTCGATGGCCCGGATCGTATTACCGCATTCCGGGCAATGCGAGCGAGGATAGGAGAGCCCGTAGGAGCGGCCACGGCCGCGATCAGTATCCTGCTCAGTACCGGGTTGGGCGGAATCGAGGCCTTGGCCGCTCCTGCCAGGTTCCTCGGCGAACAGGGCTTCGCATTCCTGGCGCCAGGCCTGTTCCATCATCCGCGGCAGGCGCAGGATCACCACATTGAGGAAGCTGCCCACGCACAGCGAGACGCCCACCACCGCTGGCCACAGGAGCCAGGGTGTACTGAGAATGATCTGTATCAGGTTCTGCAAGACCGGATCCTTGGTGTAAAGGGTTACATGGCCGAGCCCATCTGGAAGATGGGGAGGTACATGGCGATGATGAGGCCGCCGACGAGAATGCCCAGAACGGACATGATCACCGGCTCCATGAGCGAGGTCAGGTTATCGACCAGGTCATCCACCACGGCCTCGTAGTGGTCGGCGACCTTGCCGAGCATCTCATCCAGGTTACCGGATTCCTCACCAATGGAGGTGAGCTGGATGGCGAGCACCGGGAAGACGCCGGTCTGGCGCATGGCGGTCTGCAGCTGCGTCCCCGAGGAAACCTCGTCCTTGACCTGGAGGATGGCATCCCGGTAGACGGCGTTGCCGGTGGCGCCGGAAACGGAATCCAGGGCATCGACCAGTGGCACACCTGCGGCGAAGGTGGTGGAAAGAACCCGCGCGAACTTGGCTACGGCGGACTGGTCAAGGATTATGCCCACAACAGGGAGCTTGAGCACGTACTTGTCCACGGCATCGGAAAAGCGTGGGGACCGTTTCTTGGCTGTCCGGAACCCGAAGACCGTACCGATGATGCCGATCAGCACGGCCCACCACCAGGCCTGTAGCCATTCGGACATCCCGATCACCATCTGGGTAAAGGCGGGCAGGTCCGCGCCAAAGCCCTGGAACAGGGATTCGAACTGTGGCACCACCTTCACAAGGAGGATGGCCGTAACGATGACTGCCACGATGATGATGGAGATCGGGTAGGTCATGGCCTTCCGGACCTTGCGCTTGAGGTTCTCGGTTTTCTCAAGGTAGGTCGCGACCCGGTCCAGCATGCTTTCCAGTGCACCAGCGGCTTCACCTGAATCCACGAGGTTGCAGTAGAGGTCATCAAAGTGCTTCGGGTGCTGGCGCAGGGCGTTGGCGAAGCTGTTACCCGAAGCCACGTCGTTACGGATGGCGATGATCAGCTCCTGAAGCCCCTTGTTCTCAAGGCCGTCGGAGACAATGTCAAAGGACTGGATCAGCGGCACGCCCGCCTTCATCATGGTCGCCATCTGGCGGGTGAAGGTGGCGATATCAAAGGGCGTGATTTTTGTCCGGCCACCGAAAAGCGGCTTGCTCTTTTTCTTGATCTTGCCGGGCTTGATGCCCTGCTTGCGTAACTGGGCCTTGACCAGCGCCGGAGAGGCGCCGGTGGTCTCGCCGCTGGTCTTGTTGCCCTTGCGGTCCTTGCCTTCCCAGGTAAAGGTGTCCAGCTTCTGTTCGTTGGCCGCCATGGAGTTAATCCTTCGTTACACGGTTCGCTTCTTCCAGACTGGTCACGCCCTGAATCACCTTCTCGAGCGCGGACTGGCGCAGGCTGTTGAAGCCTTCATTACGGGCCTGGCGGGCGAGCTCAATGGAGCTGGCCTCGTTCATGATCATGCTCTCCATGTCCTCGGTGATACGGACCACCTCGAGGATGCCTACCCGGCCCTTATACCCGTTTTTACATTTATCACAGCCTACCGGTCTGTAAAGCGTAAACCCTGTATCAATCTGTTCCTGTGTGAAACCTTCCTTGAGAAGAATGTCCTGGGGAACGTCGGCGGGTTGCTTGCAGTTGCTGCACAGGCGGCGCCCCAGCCGCTGGGCAATGATCAGGCTGACCGAGGTGGCGATGTTGAACGAGGCGACCCCCATGTTCATCATCCGGCTCAGTGTCTCCGCCGCACTGTTGGTGTGCAGGGTGGAGAGGACCAGGTGGCCGGTCTGGGCCGCCTTGATGGCGATATTCGCGGTCTCCAGGTCCCGGATCTCGCCCACCATGATGATGTCCGGGTCCTGACGCAGGAAAGAGCGCAGCGCCTCGGCGAACGTCAGGCCCACCTTGTTGTTCACGTTGACCTGGTTGATCCCCTCCAGGTTGATCTCCGCCGGGTCTTCCGCCGTGGAGATGTTCACTTCCGGGGTGTTGAGGATGTTCAGACCGGTATAAAGGGAAACTGTCTTACCGGAACCGGTTGGGCCGGTGACCAGGATCATGCCCTGGGGCGATTTGAGGGCCTCGAGGTAGAGCTGCTTCTGGTCCTCTTCATAGCCGAGCTGGTCGATCCCCATCTGAGCGGCGGTTGGGTCCAGTATCCGCAGTACGATCTTTTCCCCCCAGATCGTGGGCAGTGTGTTGACCCGGAAGTCGATCGATTTGGACTTGGAGAGCTTGAGCTTGATCCGCCCGTCCTGGGGCACCCGGCGTTCGGAAATGTCCATCTGGGACATGATCTTTACGCGCGCCGCCAGCTTGTGGGAGAGCTTTATCGAGGGCTTGGCGACCTCGTTCAGGATGCCGTCGGACCGGTAGCGGATGCGGTACATCTTCTCATAGGGCTCGAAATGGACGTCTGAGGCGCCCTGTTTGATGGCATCGAGCAGCAGCTTGTTCACGTATTTGACGATGGGCGCATCATCGGTGTCCGTGGCGTCTACGGCGTTTTTGTCCTGTCCCTCTTCCTCGTCGCCGCTCTCGAAGTCCACATCCTCAAGATCCGAGTCCCCGCCCAGATCCTGCATGGAGGTGTCCTGGGACTCCATGTACTTGTCGATAGCCTGACGGAGGCTGCTTTCTTCCACCAGGACTGCTTCGGTACTCAGCCCGGTGTGGAACTTGATCTCATCCAGCGCCTGCAGGTTGGTGGGGTCCGCCATGGCGACGAACAGCCGCTTTCCGCGCTGGACCAGCGGCAGTACGCTGTGGGCACGGATCAGCTTCTCGTCCACCAGCCCTTCCGGCATCATGTCGGCGGAAAAAGCGTTCAGGTCCATCACCGGAACGCCGAATTCCATAGCGGCCGAGAACGCCAGCGCCTGACCGGGGGCGAGCTCGTTCTGGATGAGATAGGTGATCAGAGGGATGCGGTCCTGGTTGGCCTGGACAAAGGCCTCCCGGGCCACGGTCTCTTCCAGGATGCCGTCATCCACAAATCGCCGGGCCAGCCCGGTAAGCGTTACGTTCTGGGGGTCAGAAGCCATGGTCTCTCTGGTCTTGTGTTGAACTGCCCCAAGAGTCTAGTGCCTGCCTCAGTGTTCAGCCAGTGATGAAAAGGGGATGACAGTGACGTAATGCGTCACCTCAGCGTGTCAAACAGTGTCACATTGGCGCCTTTGGGGAGGTGGCTTGTTTACGAGGCGGCTCTCCAGGTGGCTGATTGTAGGCCGTTATCCTTTTTTAAGGAAAACTGGCATGGCAGCTGCTATCTTCACAGCAGGCAGGCAAAGGCAGGGTCCATTGCTGATGCCGGTAATCAAAAAGACAACACCTTCAGGAGGTGCACCAATGCAATCGATTCAGATGAATCACAAACAGCAGGGTTTCACGCTCATCGAATTGATGATCGTGGTTGCCATCATCGGTATTCTGGCGGCAATCGCGATCCCGCAGTATCAGGATTATATTGCTCGGTCTCAGATGAACCGTGCCTATGGCGAGATTTCAGCTCTGAAGACGGCTGCGGAAGAGAGCCTTATGCGAGGCCAAGAGCCAAGTGATCTCGCATCGATTGGTTATACGGGCTCAAGTATCCTTACTGGCAGTGGCACTTCTGGCGGGACTGGCACTGAAGTAGACTTTTCGAGTGGTGACGGTTCTGGAACCATTCAAGGACAGCTTGGTGGTGATGCCAGTACAGCAATCAGTGATGCCCAGATCATCCTGAGTCGGACCAGTGAAGGTACTTGGAATTGCGCGGTTAAAGAGAACGGTGCAGGTGGCTGGGACGACTCGTTCCTTCCGAGCGGGTGTTCTAAATCGTAATGGGGCTTCGATAAGCTACACTGTCCGAGTGCTAGAAGGGAGGCTTATGCCTCCCTTTTTTATTGGGCATGTACTGTCAGGCGCCTCATTTGCTTATAGTGCCGAAGCTATTCGTCAGAAGGTTTCAGTTGATGGGAAAAATCGAGCGGGCGTTGCTAGTTGCGCTTTTTCTGGTTCCAACACTCAGCCTAGGCCGTTTTTGGCCTCTGAGTTCGGCACTACCAAATGGACTGACGCTTCTGACGGGCGCCCTGCTCTTAGTCGCCAGTTTGGTTGCCGCTGGTCGGCGCGAAAAACTGCCTTTCTCCCACGCGGTGCTCTTGCCGGTTCTGATCGCAATATCGCTGTTCATTTCCCAGCTTTTTGTCGATGCTGCAATCGTCGTGTCTTTTCGCTGGGCAATGGTAACCCTGCTTGTCAGTGCTGCAGTTATTGTCGGGGGCTCTTCTGTATATTTTGATTGTGGCAGGGAATATATGGTTTGGCTGCTGTGCCGGGGGCTGGTTGTCGGTGGCATCCTGTATGCGGTGATCGCGTTGCTGCTGCATTACGGTGCCATTGGTGCCATCTCTGGCGTTTTCTCCCCGGATGCCGGGCGTCTTGAAGGACCCTGGGGGCAGCCCAATCTGACGACTTCGACCCTCTGGCTGGCATTGTTTGCAGGTGTTTACCTTGCTTGTCGAAATGAGCAGAGATTCGGAGGTTTGCTGGCATTTTCAGTGTTTATTGGGTGGGTGATGGCATTGGCCGCATCACGCCTCAATTATCTGTTTATCCCTCTGGCATTGGGACTAGCGCTTTATGCAGTCCTGCAGAAGGAGGCCCCGATTGTCCGCCAGGGCAAGCAACTTGGGGGCGTTGCGCTGGTTGTTTGCTTGTGTCTGCTGGTTGTCCCTGTTGTGAGCGCCCCTTTGGAAATGCAATTAGCTGATGCTGGTTGGATAAAGTCCCCGTCAGGTGTCTCACTTGCTGAGCGGGAGATTGCGGATCAACCGAGGCTGATTGAGCATGCCAAGATTTTGAATGCGCTTCCGGCCCTTTCGGCCGGGGAGTGGCTGGTCGGGAGTGGCTTCGGCCAGTATGGAGTCTTTTCCTTTGAACAAGCCGTCACACCTCTCGGGCAGGCGGGAGGTCAGGGGGCATGGACACATTCCCACAACCTGTTTTCCATGGTTTTTATTGAGATGGGCCTGGTTGGACTCCTGGTCACAGTGGGGCTTGTGGCGCTGCTGCTTCGTCAGTTGTGGCGGTCGAGGTCAGAGGACTGGTGTGTTCCGGTGGCCGGCGTCATGGGCACAATATTCCTTCACAGTATGGTGGAATATCCGCTCTGGTATCCCTGGTATCTCGTGGTTTCTCTCCTTTTTGTTTTGCCCCTTTTTAAAGTGTCCTCTATCTCTGTAACGTCGAGGTGGCTTCAGTATGCAACGGCTACTTTATTTCTTGCGGTAACTCTCGTTTCGGCATGGAACCTCGGTAGTCAGACGGTATCGATCACATCGATTGCCGCAAAACAGGAGATCTCCCGAGAAGATTATCGACAGATGACATTGCTCGCAAACGATAGCTTTCTGGGACCTTATGCCATTCTTGCCAAATACCGTCGATTTTCGCCAGAAGCTCGTAATCTGGAGTGGCAATTGAAAGAGGCCCGTAGGATGGCGGGTTGGCGCCCTTTGGATGTTGTAAAGGTTCGTGAGGCGACGCTACTGATGATGTTGGGAAATATGGATGAGGCCTGTGCCATTATTGAAGAGACGGCTGCGCACTATCCGGCCTCAGCGCCTATTCTGATAGAAAAAGCAGTTCGCATCGAGCGTATCAATATGCCGGAAATTGCCCGCTTTGCTGATTGTGCAGAGAGGGGGCTGAAGGTATGGGGGGAGGATCTTGAATCAATGCGGCGGAAAAACGAACGGCGCATTCAGTCTATGCAGGCCGATTGATCGGCACTCCATACAACTTGCCGGCTGGTTTTTCCTATGTGGCCACAGGGAAACGAAAATCAGGGCCTGAAGATTGTTCTGGTCATTGGGGTTGCGTGTTCTGCAATGCTCTTGGCCTTGTTTGGAAGCTTGCTGTCC
Source organism: uncultured Halovibrio sp. (assembly GCF_913056445.1). Taxonomy (NCBI): domain Bacteria; kingdom Pseudomonadati; phylum Pseudomonadota; class Gammaproteobacteria; order Oceanospirillales; family Halomonadaceae; genus Halovibrio; species uncultured Halovibrio sp. Next base: position 23,519 of record NZ_CAJXMA010000010.1, on the reverse strand, counting down.
TTTTATGGCGGGTATGCGGATCGCCGGTTTGGCCTGGTGGTCCTGATCACCTTGTTACTGCTTGTGGGCCAAGCTTTCCGGGGGGCGGCACGAGGGACTGAAGTCACTGGTTGGGTTCTTTTCTGTCTTTCGATTGCCGTGTCCATATGGTTGGGTCGTGATGCGCCGAATGACTTTGTCTGGGCTGAGGCCATATTGTTTCCTGCTTATCTTCTCTCCGTTTTCGGTTTTTCGGCTTTTCTCGCGAATCACTCTCCGTTCTATATCAAAAGTGTTCTGACCTGTATCCTTGCAGGAGCTATTTTTTACGCGTTGCTAACACCATCAGTTTATCTTTTTGCACTGTTTGATGGCGTTAGTCGCCTGGATCAGTTTCTCCCTTGGGGGTTTGTCAATATTCGTTATTGGAGTCAGGTTGCTTCATGGATTTTGCCCCTCCTTCCCTTGGCGCTATTGATCAATCCACTCTGTGATAATCGCCTTTGGCGTCTAGGAGCCGGGATTGCTGCCGCCATCTGGTGGTGGCTTCTGTTGATGTCGTCGGCTAGAGGTTCCGCGCTGAGTATCCTTGTGGGGGGTGTCTTCGTCTCCCTGTTATTCGGTCGGCATGCCGGCGTCTGGTTGTGTGCGTTGGGGAGGCAGCTATTGATCGGGGGGGCTGCGTGGCTGTTGCTGTCAGTACTTCTGCCCCTGATTTTTCTGGAAAGCCCTGAGATGCGCACCATTGGGACTGATACGTCCGGAAGGATACGACTTTGGCAGGAAGCCTGGGCCATGAGTCTCGTGCATTTTCCCTTCGGAATGGGGGGGCAGTCATGGTTGACGCACGATATTATTACCTCGGCTTACGAGACAGGTAAGAAAATGGGGCATCCCCATAATATGTACCTGATGTGGGCAGCTGAATATGGGTGGTTTTCGATTCTGGGGCTTACACTGATGGGTTCTGGGGTTGTATATGGATTATTCGTAATCCGTAGTCGCGTGCATCAGTATGCACTGTCTAGCGATAATAAAAATCTGATCATTGCTCTGACTGCGTCTACTGTTGCGTCTGCCTGCCATGCAGGTGCTTCTTCCGTTTTTATGGCTCCAGCATCAATGCTGGTTGGTTTGATGGTGCTATCCCTTTTTCGGGGGGCACTAAACCATCCGGAACTCTTCGGGAACCGAAGTGGGAAAATACAATTCTCAGGAAAAAGCCTGGTGCCAAGGTATCTGACCTTACCTGTCGTGTTGAGTGTGTTATTATTCTGGAACCTTGAAGTTGTTCGTTATTATCAAGCCATGACCGTTGATAGGTCTTGGTATGGAGATAATGTTCCTCAGTCGATGCAGCCGCGCTTTTGGGCCCACGGGAATTTCCCAAGAAATCCTGAACTGATGCCTCAACGAGATGAGGAAGCGCCTTAAAGGTGAGGTGCTGATAAAGGGTATCCAGAGTTTATGAGAGATGTTGAGGCATCAGTCTTATCCACTACGTCTGCACATTAAAGTGGTTTTGCAACTTAAGTTTTGACAGTCTTTTTGCGTAAAGATAAATTCTGCACTGATAATTTCTGATGGAAGGGTTTAAGAAATGGGTAAAATCTCCACCTACTACGAAAAACAGAAAGCCGTAAAGCAACTTCAGGACGAACTCCAGAAGATGGAAGAGGATAAGGAGCTCAAGAAAGAGCTCGACTTCAAGGAGGAGTTGAACCAGTTGATGGAAAAATACGGCAAGTCCGGTAAGGACATGCTGGAGGTTCTGGCGACGCTGGATTCGAGTGTTAAGAACAAGCTGGAGCAGGGCGGTGGTTCGTCCAGTGCGAATGACGGCCGCAAGAAGCGCCCGCTCAAGACCTACCGCAACCCGCATACCGGTGAAGTCGTTCAGACCCGTGGTGGTAACCACAAGACGTTGAATGCGTGGCGGAAGCAGTATGGCAAGGAAGAGGTTGCCCGCTGGCAGGAGAGCTGAGGCAGCTGCATTATGGCTGTGGGAGCGGGCTCTAAAGGCGGTCTATAAAAGATCGCGCGCGAGCGCGCTCCTACGGTCTGCATTTGATCCGGGATGGATTGTTTTCCCGGGCGTTTGGCTGCGGTACCCTTTGGGGCATCAGACAACAGGGAAGAATCATGCACGCAGTCATCCTATCCGGTGGTTCCGGTACCCGTCTCTGGCCTCTGTCCCGTGAGGCTTACCCCAAGCAGTTCCTGGCACTGAACACCCACGAATCCCTTCTGGACGAGACCCTGCAGCGTGCCTGTGCGGTGTCCGGCTGTTCGAGTCTGTCAGTGATCACCAATGAGGCACACCGGTTCATTGTGGCGGCTCATCTGCAGCGCTACGGGCAGCAGGCGGAGGCCGGGCGCATTCTTCTGGAGCCAGTGGGGCGCAACACGGCGCCGGCCATTGCACTGGCAGCGCTGCGGATTCAGGAGACGGATCCGGACGGTGTGATGCTGGTGCTGCCGTCGGATCATGTGGTCAAGGACACCCAGGCCTTTGCCCGCGCGGTTCAGGCGGGTGAGGAGGCGGCCCGCGAGGGTCGGCTGGTGACGTTCGGGGTTGTACCGAACTGTGCGCATACCGGCTATGGTTACATCCGGGCCGAGTCCGAGCAGGTCGCTGGCGGTGCACGGCCTGTGGCGGCATTTGTGGAGAAGCCGGATGCTGCTACGGCCCAGGGGTACCTGGATGACGGCCATTACTACTGGAACAGTGGTATGTTCCTCTTCCGGGCCAGTGACTACCTGGCGGAACTGGAGCGCCATCGCCCGGATATCCTGGAGGTCTGCCAGCGGGCCTGGGCTTCACGCCGGGATGATCAGGATTTCGTTCGGGTTTCAGAGGCGGTCTTTGCGGAGTGCCCTGAAGAGTCCATTGACTATGCGGTGATGGAGCGGACAGAGCGCGCCGTTGTATTGCCGCTGGACGCTGGCTGGAGTGATGTGGGGTCATGGTCATCGCTTTGGGAACTCCAGGATCAGGATGACGATGGCAATGTCGTTCGCGGTGATGTGATCACTGAGGACGTCCATCAGTCCTATCTCCATTCCGAAGGGCGCCTGGTGGCGGCAATAGGCGTGGACAACCACGTCATTGTTGAGACGGATGATGTGGTGCTGGTTGCGGATCGCAGCCGGGTACAGGATGTGAAGAAACTGGTGAGCCGCCTGAAGGACCAGAATCGCGATGAGTACCGCTTCCACCGCAAGGTCCATCGGCCCTGGGGCAGCTATGAGGGCGTGGCCCGCAGCGAGCGTTTCCAGGTTAAGCGGATAACGGTGGATCCTGGAGCCACACTGTCACTGCAGAAACATCATCATCGCTCGGAACACTGGGTGGTTGTGAGTGGGAGCGCACTGGTTACACGTGGTAATGAGGAAACCTTGCTGACCGAGGATGAGTCCACGTATATTCCACTGGGCGTGACCCACCGTCTGTCCAATCCCGGGGTGATTCCCCTGGAGGTGATTGAGGTGCAGACGGGCAGCTATCTGGGAGAGGACGACATTGTCCGTTTTGAGGACAATTACAACCGCGTCTGACTGAGATTGACCCCGGGCGGCCGGATGCCGCCCCCACAGACCAGAGGGAATTGGTATGGAAGACTGGCATAACGCCACGGAACCCCTTCTCATCAACATCCCTAATGCTTATCCCGAGCGGATTGCGCCTGTTGGCGAAGCGGCACTGGCCCAGTCCCGGCGCCTTGCAGCGCTTGCCGGCTCCGTGCGCGGGCCGATTGAGCTGTGCCGTGGGGGCGCTCTTGCTTCCAGAGGCCTGGCGGAACACGCCCGTGAGGTGGCGGAAAAGGCCACGGGATATGAGCATGAGCTCTGGGTAGTGCCCGTACTGGCGCTGATCCGCAATGGGGAGGCCGTATGCCGGACGATGGGGGAAATCCGGGCCGCCACTGATGCTGGTGTCTGCTGGTTCCTGCTGGAGTCCACAGGGGCTGAGCTGTTGGCATCCGTGGTTCAGGCGGAGGGACTTCTGGCGTGGTCGGAATTGATCGGTGACCCCTCGATTGCTTTGATGGTTGCCCACGACGGTCCTCCGGAGTCACGGGTGCCTGCCGGCACACCTCGAATGCGCCACAGCCTGCGGGTGCCTGCCTCCAGTGCGGTGGATGTACTGGCATGGTGCCGGCAGCGCCAGCCGGCGATGGAGGCGTGGCTTGGCATGCAGGTGGAGCAGTCGGCTATGGAGGTGGCGGTGAGCTCGGCAGCGACCTCCCAGGGAGAGCACAGAACCTTCGGCCCCATGGAAGAAGGACTTCTGGGCCAGGAAGCCGACCCGGGGCATGTGCTGTCCGTGCTCAGTGCCGCTGCGGCCATGGTCCGGTTTGAGTGGGCCTGTGGTCCCGTGCGGCTGGCCCATCTTACCCGCAGGCAAGCCATGGACGAGCAGGCGGAACTGGTGAGCCTGGCACGCGGCGATACCCCCGGGAAGGCCCTGAACCATGATGCCTCCGTGGAGCGTGCGGCTCTGGACGTGGAGTGGCATGAGACACCACCCGAGCTGATTCTGGATCAGGCTGCAGTGGTTTCCTGGCTGGAGTGTGCAGGGGCGGCTTCGTCAGCACAGGATGCGTTCTGGTATGATGCGCGCTGCCTGAACAAAGAGGTCACAAGAGAGTAACATCAACCATGCCAATCAATCGCAAAGCACTTTACGCATCACTGCTGGTCTCCCTGCCGGCGCCGCTCATCCTGGCGCTGATCCCCATGAACGGGAATATCGAGCTGTACCTGGAGACCTCAGCATCACTGGTGGACTACCTGCTCGCCTATCTTCTGTTTGTCATCGTGGCGCTGGTGGCGTCCGGTCTTGCCACACGCACGGGGAGCGGTCAGCAGAAGCAGGCCTCCAAAGGTGGTAAGAGTTCTGGTCGCAGGAAGGGCAAGGACTCGGAAGAGGGCACCGTCAAGTGGTTCAACGTCAAGAAAGGCTTTGGCTTCATCACCCGTGACAGCGGTGGCGACGTGTTCGTTCACTTCCGTGCTATTCAGGGCGAAGGCCGGCGGGTCCTCCGTCAGGGCCAGCGGGTAAGCTACACCGTGGTCGAAGCGGAAAAGGGCCTTCAGGCCAACGACGTAACGACCCTCGACGACGACTGATTCGTCTCCCTCCGCGGGTCAGGCTACCTGGCCCGCGAGCAGTTCCTCCAGAATCCCCTCGTAGATTCCTGAAAGCATTTCCAGATCGGCGACCGAGACGCACTCATCCGCCTTGTGGATGGTGGCATTGAGCGGGCCGAGTTCCATCACCTGGGCGCCGGTGGGCGCGATGAAACGACCATCCGAGGTGCCGCCGCCGGTTGAGAGCGCCGGGCGCTGGCCAGTAGCCTTTTCAATCACGCGCACGGCGGCATCGATAAAATCGCCGCGTTCCGTGAGAAAGGGCTCCCCGCTGAGGTGCCACTCCAGCTCGTAGTCCAGCCGGTGACGGTCGAGCAGGGTGGTGACCCGTTCCCGCAGCCGGGCTTCGGTGACCTCCGTGGAGAAACGGAAGTTGAAGTCCACTTCCATGGAACCGGGGACCACGTTGTTGGCGCCTTCCCCGGCTTCCACTCGGGTGATCTGGAAGCTGGTGGGCGGGAAGTGGTCATTGCCCGTATCCCATTCGGTATTGATCAGATCGGCCAGCGCGGGGGCGGCCCGGTGCACCGGGTTGTCCGCGAACTGGGGGTAGGCCACATGGCCCTGGGTGCCTCGAACGCGCAGCTTGCCGGAGAGAGAGCCACGGCGTCCGTTCTTGATGGTGTCGGCCACCCGCTTGCTGCTGGAGGGCTCGCCCACCAGGCACCAGTCCGGGCGGATGCCCTGTTCAGTCAAAGCCTCGATCACGCGGCGGGTGCCATCGCGGGCCGGGCCTTCCTCGTCACTGGTCAGAAGCAGGGCAATGCTCCCCTGGTGTTCCGGATGGCGGGCCACAAAGTGTTCCGCCGCCGTGACGAATGCCGCAACCGAGCCCTTCATGTCCGCCGCGCCCCGACCGTAGAGCATCCCGTCACGCTCGGTGGGCTCGAACGCCGGCGTGGTCCAGTCGTTTTCCGGGCCCGGGGGCACCACGTCGGTATGTCCGGCGAACACGAACAGCGGGCCGCCGTCGCCACGCCGCAGCCAGAGATTGCGGACCTCTCCGAAAGGGTAGTCCTCGCCATGGAATCCCGCCTCGGCCAGGCGTTCCGTCAGCATCGGCTGGCAGCCGGCGTCGTCCGGCGTGACCGAGGCCCGGCTGATCAGCTCCCGGGCCAGTTCTAGGGTGGCGCTGCGCGGCTCGCTCATTCGCTCACTCAGTTGTTGGCGTGGAGTTCTTCGTTCAGCGTAATCGCTGTCTTGTTGGTCCGGCACTCGACCGCCCCGGTCTCGGAGTTGCGGCGGAACAGCAGGTCAGCCTGCCCGGCCAGATCCCGCGCTTTAACGGTCTGAACATGCTCGCCACTGTCATCCAGCACCTGTACCTTGGTGCCGGCGGTGACATAGAGGCCGGCTTCCACCGTGCAGCGGTCACCCAGAGGGATACCAATGCCGGCATTGGCGCCCAGCAGGCAGTTCTCACCCAGCGAGATGATGATGTTGCCGCCGCCGGAGAGCGTGCCCATGGTGGAGGAGCCGCCGCCCAGGTCCGAGCCCTGCCCCACGACCACGCCGGCCGAGATACGGCCCTCGATCATGGACTTGCCTTCGGTGCCGGCGTTGAAGTTGATGAAGCCCTCGTGCATCACGGTTGTGCCTTCGCCCACATAGGCGCCCAGGCGCACGCGGGCGGTATCCGCGATCCGCACGCCTTTCGGGACCACGTAGTCGGTCATGGGCGGGAACTTGTCCACGGCCTTCACTTCCAGAACCCGGCCGGCGGCACGCGCCTGGAGCTGGCGCTGGGGGAGTTCCTCAAGGTCGATGGCTCCCTCGTTGGTCCAGGCCAGGTTCGGCAGCAGCGGAAAAATGCCCTTGAGGTTCACGCCATGGGGCTTCACCAACCGGTGGGAAAGCAGGTGGAGTTTGAGGTAGACCTCAGGGGTGCTGCTCGCCTCGGCGTCGGTGTCCAGAAGCGTTACAACCACTGGCAGCGAACTCTCACTGGCCTGATCGGCGAGCGCCCCAAGGTCCGCGTAGCCGGCTTCCTCCAGCCGGTCCGCCAGGGTCTGAAGCTGGTTGGCGTCGGCATCCGCGGCCGCGTTGCCTTCGCCCAGACCCTCAATGTTGTCGCGCACGATCCCGACCAGTGTACTGTCGGGGTCATGGATGGGCTGCTGGTAATACACCTCCAGCCATTCGTGTTTCTGGTTGCGGGTGCCGATGCCAATGCCGAATGCGAAGCTCATGGTCCTGGTTCTCTCCTGTTAGATGGATCCGTTCTGTGTCCGGCGTTCAATGAAGCGGGCGATGCGCTGCGCGGCTTCCACGCATTCCTCCTGAGAGGCGACCAGCGCCATGCGGACCCGGTTTTCGCCGGGGTTCACGCCGTCGCTGGTGCGTGACAGATAGCGCCCCGGCAGTACGGTGACATTTTCCTCGTTGTAGAGCGCTCTGGCAAAGGTCTCGTCGTCCATGGGCGTGCGTGGCCAGAGGTAGAAGCCGGCCTCGGGACGTGCCACGTCCAGCCAGGGCGCCAGGATGGGAAGTACAGCATCGAACTTGGCCCGATAGGCCTCGCGGTTGGCCTGGACGTGTGCTTCATCATTCCAGGCGGTGATGCTGGCCTTCTGGTGATGGATGGGCATGGCGCAACCGTGGTAGGTGCGGTAGCGCAGAAAGCGCGCGAGACAGTCCGCATCTCCGGCGGCGAACCCCGAGCGCAGGCCCGGCAGGTTACTGCGCTTGGACAGGCTGTGGAACACCACGCAGCGGCGGTAGTCGTCACGCCCGAGCTGGCGGCAGGCGTCGAGCATGCCCAGCGGTGGTTCGGCCTCCGGGTGGTGGATCTCCGAGTAGCATTCGTCCCCCGCGATCACAAAGTCATGCCGGTCCGCGAGTTCCAGCAGTTGGCGGTAGTCCTCAAGGCCCATGACGGCCCCGTTGGGGTTGCCCGGTGAGCACAGATAGACCACCTCACACCGGTCCCATATGCCAGCCGGCACGTTACTGAACTCCGGCAGGCCCCCGCCATCCCGCGTGCTGTTGACGAAATACGGCTGGGCGCCGGCCAGAAGGGCCGCCCCCTCGTAGATCTGGTAGAAGGGATTGGGGCTGACCACCAGTGAATCCGGGGTGCCGGACAGCATGGCCTGGGCAAAGGAAAAGAGGCCTTCGCGGGTGCCGTTGAGGGGCAGGAGCTGGGTGTCAGGGTCCAGGTTGCCCGTCCCGAGATTGAAGCGGCGCGTGGCCCAGGTCGCGATGGCCTCCCGCAGTTCAGGCAGGCCCTTTGTGGCGGGGTATCGGGCCACGTCCGCGAGGCTGTCACGCAGGGTATCCAGCACGGAAGCCGGCGCCGGGTGTTTGGGTTCGCCAATGGAAAGGGCGATGTGCGCCTGCTCTGGCGGTTGCGTCCCCTCAAACAGCTGGGCCAGCTTCTGGAACGGGTAGGGGTGGAGGTCGTCGAGCCTCGGGTTCATATCGTGATTTCCTGTTCGCTGTGGCCATTGAGACCGGCCACTTCGTCCAGCTGCTGGCACAGCGCCTGACGCACGGACTCACAGGCTTCCGGGTCTTCCACCGGGTTGCCGCGTTCATCGGTCACGAAGAAGATGTCCTCCACCCGTTCGCCCAGGGTGGCGATCTTGGCGCTGACCAGCCGCATGTGGTGGTCCAGCAGGATGCGGCCGATGCGCGCCAGAAGGCCGGGGCGATCCGGTGTGACCACTTCCAGCATGGTGCGGTGGTTGGCCGTGTCCGTTGAGATGGTCACTTCCGTGGGGAAGGCGAAGTGCTTGAGCTTGCGCGGCACACGGCGCTCGATGATGGCCGGGTAGTCGTCCGGGTCGTCCAGCTCCTCCACCAGCCGGTCCCGGATGTGGTCCCGGCGCTCCGGGTCCTTGCCCAGGGGCTGGCCCTGCTCGTCCACCACCACGTAGCTGCTCAGGTTGTAGGGGCCCTCGCCCGAGAGGATGCGGGCGTCGACGATGTTCAGGTGCAGCTGCTCCAGTACCGCCGTGGTGGCGGCGAACAGCGCAGCGCGGTCGCGCATGTAGATGATGATGTGGGTGTAGCCGTCCGTCGGGCCACCCGTGGTGTCCCGGATCATCACCAGCGGGTCCGGGTTGTCGCCGTGGCGGATGATGGCGGCGCTCTGCCAGACAATGTCGACCGTGGCGTCCTGCAGGAAGAAGTCATCGTCCAGGGTGTTCCAGACCCGGTCGATCTGCTCGTTGCTGTAGCCCTGGCTGCGCAGCATGTCCCGGGCCTCCTCGCAGGTCGCGCGGATCCAGTCGTTGCGGTCGAAGGGGCTGTCGATGCCCTGGCGCAGGACCCGGCGTGTCTCGATGTAGAGCTGGCGCAGCAGCGAATCCCGCCAGGTGTTCCATAGGTTCGGGTTGGTGGCGGCGATGTCGCACACGGTCAGGATGTAGAGATAGACCAGGTGTACCTTGGACGGGATCTTGCGCGCGAACTCGCGGATGATGGCCGGGTCCGAGATGTCGCATTTCTGCGCGGTGAGCGACATCAGGAGGTGGTTCTCGATCAGCCAGGCCACCAGTTTGGTGTCCCGGTCGCTCAGGTGGTGCTGTTCGCAGAAGCGGGCGGCGTCGATGGCGCCGAGCTCCGAATGGTCGCCGCCACGGCCCTTGGCGACATCGTGGAACAGGCCGGCCACGTACAGCAGTTCCGGCTTGGGCAGTTGGTGGCTCAGCCGTGAGGCCAGCGGGAACTGCTCACGGCCCTCGGTGGTCTGCATGTGCACCATGTTGCCGATTACCCGCAGGGTATGGGCGTCCACCGTGTAGACGTGGAACAGGTCGTACTGCATCTGCCCGATGATGTTGCCGAACTCCGGGAGGTAGCGCCCGAGGACGTTGTAACGCTTCATGTAGGACAGGGTGGTGTCCAGTTCGTGAGGCGTGCGCAGCAGTTCCATGAACAGCGTGGTGCAGGCCAGGTTCTGGCGGAAGGCATCGTCAATCAGGTGCCGGTGGGCCCGGATGGCCCGGATGGTCGGGGCCCGGATGCCTTTCACTTCCGGGTGCTGGGCCAGAACCACGAAGATCTCCAGCAGCGCGTAGGGCGCATAGGCGAAGACCTGGGTGTTGGTGGCCTCAAGATAGCCATTACGGATCTGGAAGCGGCGGTTGACCGGCTGGATCTGCTCCGGTTCGTCCGCACGCAGGATCTCTTCATCCAGATGCTGCAGGATCACATCCGTGAGCTCCGCCAGTGCCAGCACCCTGCGGTAGTAGGCCTGCATCATCAGTTCCACGCCCAGGCGTCCATGGTGTTCCTCGAAGCCGAGCATGCGGGCGAGATCCGGCTGATAGTCAAACAGCAGCCGGTTCTCGTTGCGTCCGGCGAGGATCTGCAGACCGAAGCGCAGCTGCCACAGGAACGTCTCACCCTCGCGCAGGATCTCGAATTCCTCGTCCGAGAGGATGGCGAAGTGCATCAGGTCGGATGGGTCATCCAGCCCGAAGTGGCGGCGGGCCACCCAGATGATGGTCTGGATGTCGCGCAGCGCGCCGGGTGAGGCCTTGAGGTTGGGCTCCAGATTGTATTCGGTGGCCCCGTACTTGCCGTGGCGCTGCTGCTGCTCGCGGCGCTTGGCGGCGAAATACGCACGGTCGGAGAGGGTGTCGCTCGAGTACACACGCTTGCGGAGCTGCCTGGGGAGCTCGGTGTTGCCGGCGATCAGCCGGGTTTCAAGCATATTGGTGAGGATGGTGGCGTCCTCGCGCGCGGTGGATACGCACTCCTCAATGCTGCGCACACTGTGGCCGATGTCCAGGCCCAGATCCCAGAGCAGGGTCAGGAAGTCGGAGAGGGCTTCTTCGTGCGCCTGGGCGCCGGCTTCCCCGGTCAGGATCAGAAGGTCGATATCCGACCAGGGGTGCAGTTCGCCACGGCCATAACCGCCCACGGCCACCAGGGAAAGATCCTGTGCCTGCCCCAGGGGCGAGTGCTCCCAGAGCAGTGCCAGCACGGTATCCATGATGCGGGCACGACCGTGCACCAGTGAGCGCACATCGGTACCGGCACGGAAAGCATCCGCCATGACCTTCTGAAGGCGCTCAAGATGGCGGCGTACCGGCACACCGGGGGAGGCCGCATTCTGGATTTCGTCCGCCAGCGCGGTGGCATCCAGGTGCTGGTCCGGATCGAAAACGGGCGCCGAGTGATCCATCGGTGACTGCCTCATGGGTCAGGGTAGGAGCGGCCATGGCCGCGATGGTCCTTTCACGGTGCTCTGATCGCGGTTCAGGCGCGGTTCGCGCGAGCGCGCTCCTACGGGATTATGCGGGCTCCTCACCGTTGCGCAGGGTAAGGATCTCATACCCCTCGGCGGTGACCAGGACCGTGTGCTCCCACTGTGCGGACAGTTTGCGATCCCGGGTAACCACTGTCCAGCCATCCGGCAGTACCTTGCTGTGGCGTTTACCCTGATTGACCATGGGCTCAATGGTGAAGGTCATGCCCTCCTGCAGTTCCAGGCCGGTGCCCGGCTTGCCGAAGTGCATCACCTGGGGCTCCTCGTGGAAGCCCTGGCCGATGCCGTGACCGCAGTACTCGCGGACGATGCTGTAGTGGTTGGCCTCGGCGTGCTTCTGGATGGCGGCGCCGATGTCGCCGAGCTTCGCGCCCGGGCGCACCATCTCGATGCCGCGGAACAGGCATTCCCGGGTGACCCGGTTGAGCCTTTCGGCCGCGGGGTTGGCCTTGCCGGCGACGAACATCATGCTGGTATCGCCGTGATAGCCGTCCTTGATGACGGTGACGTCGATGTTGAGGATGTCGCCGTTCTTCAGGGCCTTCTTCTCATTGGGAATGCCGTGACAGATCACCTGATTGACGGAGATGCACACGGACTTGGGGAACCCCTTGTAGTTCAGCGGTGCCGGGGTCGCCCCATGCTCAACGATGTACTCATGGCAGATCCGGTCGAGTTCCTCGGTGGTGACGCCCGGCTTCACATGCTCGCCGATCATCTCCAGAACACTGGCGGCCAGTCGGCACGCCACCCGCATCTTCTCGATTTCCTCGGCGGTTTTGATCTGAACGCTCATGCCGCTCCCGCAGTCTGTTGATTCAAAGGCACCCTATTCTACCGGCTCAGGCCCGGAGATTGAACCTGCTCAATGCCGCAGCTTAGCTTCTGTAGGAGCTTGCCCTGCAAGCGATAGGGTTGAGGGAATCGCGAGCAGGACTCGCTCCTGCAGGTATGGCCTCAGACCGGTCGCGCAGGCAATTCATTCGGTGGTGTAACTTCCTTTCTGGCGCGTTTTATGGTAAAAATTCGCGCGCCGTTCCGGGGAGTTCCAGGCGGATCCACCGGAAGCGGTAAAAACCAAATACACACACGTATCGGCACATTGTCCCGGGTGCTCCGGTGGCCAGGTGGCCCCAGAGTCGGATAATGGGATGCGTGGAGGCGTAACCCAACCAGACAAAGGTGATAGCAATGGCACAGGTGAGCATGCGCGACCTGCTCAAGGCGGGCGCACACTTCGGACACCAGACGCGCTACTGGAACCCGAAGATGGGCAAGTACATCTTCGGCGCGCGCAACAAGATCCACATCATCAACCTCGAACATACCGTTCCGGCACTGAACCAGGCGCTTGATCAGGTTCAGAAGATGGCCGAGAACAAGAACCAGATCCTGTTCGTGGGCACCAAGCGCTCCGCCAGCAAGATCGTGAAGGAAGAAGCGGAACGCTGCGGTATGCCGTTCGTTAACCACCGCTGGCTTGGTGGCATGCTCACCAACTACAAGACCATCCGCCAGTCCATCCGCCGCTACCGCGATCTGGAGCAGCAGGATCAGGATGGCACGCTCGACAAGCTGACCAAGAAAGAGGCGCTGGACCACCGGCGCGAGATGGAAAAGCTTGAGCGCCACATCGGCGGTATCAAGGACATGGGCGGTCTTCCGGACGCGCTCTTTGTCATTGACGTGGACCACGAAGACATCGCCATCAAGGAAGCCAACAAACTGGGTATTCCGGTGATTGGTGTGGTGGATACCAACAGCGATCCCAAGGGCGTTGACGTGGTCATCCCGGGTAACGATGACGCCATCCGTGCGGTCCAGATCTACGTCCGTGCCGTGGCTGACGCCGTGATTGAAGGCACCCAGGCAGGTGGTGGTGCCGCTGATGAGTTTGTTGAAGTCAGCGAAGACGAACCGCAGGCGCCGGCGGCTGAATAAGCCCCGGCCCGCGCGAACGGCAACAACCGAATTGATTCAAGTGGGGAACAGATAATGGCTGCAATCTCTGCCGCACAGGTCAAGGAGCTGCGTGAGCGCACCGGCCTGGGCATGATGGAGTGCAAGAAAGCGCTGGTGGAAGCGGAAGGTGACGTTGAAACCGCCATCAGCAACCTGCGCAAGAACTCCGGCCTCAAGGCTGCCAAGAAAGCGGGTCGTACCGCCGCTGAAGGCGTTGTACGCCTGAAGGTGACCGATGACGCCAGCGTTGGCATGATGGTCGAGGTCAACTCCGAGACCGACTTTGTCGCCCGTGATGAGGGTTTCCTTGCGTTTGCGGATCGGGTGCTGGACGCCGCGTTCCAGAACGGCGAAACCGACATCGAGAAGCTGGTCGTTGATGACCTGGAGAAAGAGCGCGAAGAGCTCGTCCAGAAGATCGGCGAAAACATTACGGCACGCCGTGCTGTTCGCCTTGAGGGCGACGTTGTGGGTGGCTATGTTCACTCCACCAACGGCATGGGCGCGCTGGTGGCGCTCAAGGGCGGCTCCGGTGAGCTGGCCCGCGATCTGGCAATGCACGTCACGGCCGTGAACCCGCGGGTTGGTACGCCGGACGACATGCCGGAAGAGGAAGTCGAGAAGGAGCGCGAGGTCATTCGCTCCCAGCCCGACATGGAAGGCAAGAAGCCGGAAATCGTCGAGAAGATGATGACCGGTCGGATCCAGAAGTTCCTGAAGGAGAACAGCCTGGTGGAGCAGGGCTTCGTCAAGAATCCGGATCAGGCCGTCAAGGATCTTCTCAAGGAGCATGGCGCCGAGCTCGTGAGCTTTGTACGCTACGAGGTGGGCGAAGGCATCCAGAAGGAAGAAACGGACTTCGCCTCCGAGGTTGCGGCGCAGCTCAAGGGCTGATCCCTACGCAGCCGGCGGGCATGACCCGCCAATAACTCGGGCCGCATCTCCCGGCGCATGGCGCGTTGGGGAGACTGCGGCCGGTTTGTATCCAGAACACCGGTCAGGAGGTCACAGGCCATGCCCACCCAGAGTACGACACAGACCCGATACAAACGCGTTCTGCTCAAACTCAGTGGCGAGGCCCTGATCGGTGATCACGAATTCGGGATCGATCCCAAGGTTCTTGACCGCATGGCGGTCGAGATCGATTCGCTTGTAAGCATCGGCGTGCAGGTGGCCATCGTCATCGGTGGCGGCAATCTCTTCCGGGGAGCCGTTCTGAACGAGGCCGGCATGGACCGGGTGACCGGTGATCACATGGGCATGCTGGCCACCATGATGAATGGGCTGGCCATGCGCGATGCACTCGAGCGCTCCAATATCCAGAGCCGGGTCATGTCGGCCATTCCCATGAGTGGCATCGTGGAGCACTACGACCGCCGTGAGGCCATGCGTGACCTCAAGGGGGGCGATGTGGTGGTCTTCACCGCGGGTACCGGCAATCCCTTTTTCACGACCGATTCGGCGGCGTGCCTGCGGGCCATTGAGATTGACGCCGACGTGGTGCTGAAGGCGACCAAGGTGGACGGCGTCTACAACGACGATCCGGTCTCCAACCCGGAAGCCTTCAAGTACGATCGGCTCACTTACGATCAGGTGCTGGAAAGCCGTCTGGGTGTGATGGACCTCACCGCCATCTGCCTGTGCCGGGATCACAACATGCCGGTCCGTGTGTTTAACATGGGCAAACCCGGTGCTCTGCGTGACATCGCACTGGGCGGCAACGAAGGAACACTCATTGAGGAAGCCTGAACAAGAGGGCGGAAACCGTGTTAGACGAGCTCAAGCAAGACGCTGAAGAACGCATGCAGAAGGCGGTGGATTCCGTCAACAAGGCCTTTGCACGTATCCGGACAGGGCGGGCGCATCCCAGCATTCTGGATGAGGTGACGGTGGATTATTACGGCATGGAGACACCGCTCAAACAGGTCGCCAATGTCTCCGTGGAGGACGGGCGTACACTGGCTGTATCGCCCTATGAGAAGAACCTGGCGCCCAAGATTGAGAAAGGCATCATGAAAGCCGATCTGGGTCTCAATCCGGCGACCACGGGCGAGGTTGTGCGTGTCCCCATGCCCACCCTGACCGAGGACAGCCGTAAGGAGTACGTTCGCCATGCGCGCAACGAGGCTGAGCAGGGTCGGGTCGCGGTGCGCGGCGTACGCCGGGATGTGAACAGCGACATCAAGGATCTGCTCAAGGAAAAGGAAATCACCGAGGACGAAGAGAAAAAGGCTGAGGGTGATATCCAGAAGCTTACGGACAAGTACGTCGCCAAGATCGACGAGCTCCTCAAGAACAAGGAAAACGACCTGATGGCCATCTGAGGCCCGGGGTCCAGGGGCAAGCATGAGCGAGACGGATCAGGAAACGGACATGCCGCCACTGGCGGGCTGCCCGCGCCACGTGGCGGTGATCATGGATGGCAACAACCGCTGGGCCCGGGCCAGGGGCCAGCGTGGTATCAGTGGTCACCGTGCGGGTGTGAAATCCGTGCGCGCGGCGATCGAGACCTGCGGCAAGTCCGGTGTTGAGGTTCTTACCCTGTTCGCCTTCAGCAGTGAGAACTGGCGCCGTCCTGACGAGGAAGTCAGTGCCCTGATGACGCTGTTTCTGCGCTCGCTGCGCAAGGAGGTAAGGCGGCTCCGGGATAACGATATCCGTCTGTCCTTCATCGGCAGCCGCGAGCGGTTCAGCCATACGCTCCAGGAGCATATGGCCCGGGCGGAACAGGAAACCGCGCACTGTGGCAGCATGGAGCTGGTGATTGCGGCGGACTACGGCGGGCACTGGGATGTGGCCCAGGCCAGCCGTCGCATTGCGCAGGAGGTGGCGGCGGGGCGTCTTAGCCCGGACGAGGTGGATGAAAACCTGCTCCAGCGCTACATCAGCCTGGGCGACCGGCCCATGCCGGATCTGCTGATCCGTACCGGTGGGGAGCAGCGCATCAGCAATTTCCTGCTGTGGCAGTTCGCTTATACCGAATTCTATTTCTCTCCCTTGTACTGGCCTGACTTCCAGCATACTGCCATGCGTGAGGCGCTGGCGGACTTCGCGGGCCGTCAGCGCCGTTTTGGGCGTACTGGTGAACAGGTTGCCGAGCCCGCCATGCCCCAGAGGCAGTATGGATAAGGAGGCGCAGTGCTGAAGCAGCGGGTGATCACGGCTGTCATTCTGGCGCCCATTGTTGTGGGTGGTCTTTTTCTGCTGCCTCCGATGGGGTTTGCTGTATTTACCGGCGCTCTTCTGGCCATTGCCGGCTGGGAATGGGCCAACCTCTCTGGATTTGAGGGAGGGCTGCAGCGGTGGGCTTTCGCGCTGGTGCTGGTTGTTCTTATGGCCGTCTTCCAGGCGTTGCCGGTCGTGCCCCTTCTCGGGGTGCTGGCGATGTTCTGGCTGCTGGTGGCAGCCATGGTTGCCGCCTATCCAGCAGGTACAGGGCTCTGGCATCCGCGGCCGGTACGGCTGGTCCTGGGCATTCTGGCGCTCGTCGGGGCGTGGCTGGCGCTCAACCACCTGCGTGCTGGCGACCTGTCGCTGGGGCATACCGGCAACAACCTGCTGCTGATCCTGTACACCTTTCTTGTGGTCTGGGGCGCGGATATCGGCGCCTATTTCGCCGGCCGTGCCTTCGGGCGCCGCAAGCTGGCGCCGGCCGTCAGCCCCGGTAAGACATGGGCGGGCGTCTGGGGTGGCCTGGCAGTGGTGGCGGCACTGGCACTGGCCGTGGCCCGGTGGCTTGACCTCGCCAGCATCGCGGTGATTCAGTTCGTCCTTGCCTCGGTGCTGACCGCGCTCGCGTCGGTGCTGGGGGATCTGTTTGAGAGCATGCTCAAGCGCCATCGCGGCATCAAGGACAGCAGTCAGCTGCTGCCCGGGCACGGTGGTATCCTGGATCGCATCGACAGCCTGGTGGTTGCGATCCCGGTGCTGGCATCCTGTTTTACCCTCCTGGGCTGGCTGACGCCGGTTCAGTAACGCTTCGATACGGACTGGAACCCGGATGGGTGAAATCTCACCACAGACCCTTACAATCCTTGGAGCTACCGGCTCCATCGGCACCAGCACGCTGGACGTGGTTGCGCGTCATCCTGAGCGCTTCCGCGTGCACGCCCTGAGTGCCCACGCCAACGTGGAGGAGCTGGCACGGCTCTGCCGACAGTTCCGACCCCGGATTGCGGTCATTAGTGATGCTGCTCGCGAGACCGAGCTCCGGGAGGTGCTCGGGGACTTGGACATTACGGTTCTCAGTGGCGAGGCGGGGCTGTGCGAGGCCGCTTCGGATGCCGATGTGGATACGGTGATGGCGGCCATTGTGGGCGCTGCCGGCCTCGCTCCGACGATGGCGGCCATTGAGCAGGGTAAACGGGTGCTTCTGGCCAACAAGGAGGCCCTGGTGATGTCCGGAGGGCTCTTCATGGAGGCTGTTGAGCGCCATGGTGCCACGCTGCTGCCCATAGACTCCGAGCACAATGCCATCTTCCAGTGCCTGCCCCGGGCCGGCGCCGGCGTTGGGGAATCGGGCGTCACGCGTATTCTCCTGACCGCCTCCGGTGGCCCCTTCCGGACCACACCGGCCAGCGAACTCGAGCACGTGGGGCCGGATCAGGCATGCGCCCATCCCAACTGGGCCATGGGGCGCAAGATCTCGGTGGACTCGGCCACCCTGATGAACAAGGGGCTGGAGCTGATCGAGGCCTGCTGGCTGTTCGGTACCACGCCGGAACATGTGCAGGTCCATGTGCACCCTGAGAGCATCATCCACTCCATGGTCGAATACCGGGATGGCTCCGTGCTGGCGCAGCTGGGCAGTCCGGATATGCGTACCCCCATTGCCAACGCTCTGGCCTGGCCGGAACGTATTGAAGCAGGGGTGGCACCGCTGGATCTTTTCGAGCTGGCATCCTTTCATTTTGAGCGGCCGGACCTGGAGCGATTCCCAGCCCTGCGCCTGGCTGCTGAGGCTTTCCGGGCCGGAGGCACGGCGCCCGCCATCCTGAACGCGGTCAACGAAGTGGCAGTGGATGCCTTCCTTGGTGGGCGCATCGGCTTTACCCGCATCGCCGGTCTCGTGGACGAGGCTCTGGCGGAGCTGGCGCCGCGCCCGGCCGACTCCATTGAGGCGGTCATGGCCTGTGATGGGCGCGCCCGTGAATGGGCCATGAACCGACTCAACGTCGCGGAGAACGCCTCATGAGTGTGATCCAGACCATTCTGGCGCTGATCGTCACCCTGGGCATCCTGGTGACCGTGCATGAGTTCGGCCACTTCTGGGTGGCACGCCGCCTGGGTATCCGGGTGCTGCGTTTTTCGGTCGGCTTCGGCAAGCCACTTTTCATGCGCCGCGATCGCCATGGCACCGAGTACGCTGTGGCTGCGATCCCGCTTGGCGGGTATGTGAAAATGCTGGATGAGCGCGAAGGCGAGGTGCCGGAAGAGGAGAAACATCTGGCCTTCAACCGCCAGACGCCTGCGCGCCGTATCGCCGTGGCGGCCGCCGGTCCCATCGCGAACTTCATCTTTGCGGTTTTCGCCTACTGGCTTCTGGCCGTGATCGGGTTCACAACGATTGCGCCTGTGGTGGGCGATGTGGAGCCTGGCACCCCTGCGGAGCGGATGGCGCTTGAGTCCGGCATGGAGGTGCTGGAGGTCGACGGGCGCCAGACCCCTTCCTGGCGCCATGTGGGCATGGCGCTGCTGCAGCGTGCCGGTGAGCAGGGTGAGGTGAGCCTTACCCTGCAACAGGAGGGCCGCCGTCTTGAGCGCAGTACGGCTCTGGACGGTTGGCTGGGTGGCGCCCGGGACCCGGACCCGGTCAGGGAATTCGGTATCGAGCCGTGGCGGCCTGACATTCCTCCTGTTCTGGGCGAGATCCGGCCCGGATCTCCTGCAGAGGAGGCCGGTCTTCAGCCCGGCGATCGCATTCTGGCTGTGGAGGGCGAGGCGGTTGCGGACTGGTTGGCGCTGGTGGATCGCATCCAGGCGGCGCCTGGCGAGGCGCTTTCCATGCGCATTGAGCGCGATGGCAGCGAGCGCACCATCACCGTGACGCCGGCCGCCCGGACGGATGGGGAAGGTGAGCGCATCGGCCGTATCGGGGCCGGTGTGCAGTCGGTATCCTGGCCTGAGGACATGCGGCGTCAGACCCAGCTGGGGCCGGTCCGGGCGGTGCCGGAGGCGTTTAACCAGTTCTGGAATGACACCCGCACCACTCTGGTGGCTGTGGGCAAGATGGCCAGCGGGCTGCTTTCCGTGCGCAATATAAGCGGTCCCATCACCATCGCACGTGTGGCTGAGACCACGGTTACCACGGGTTTCGAGTCGTTCGTGCGGTTCCTGGCGTATCTGAGTATCAGTCTGGGGATCATCAATCTGCTGCCCATTCCCATCCTCGATGGCGGTCACATCCTGTTCTATGCGTGGGAATGGGGGCGCGGACGCCCGGTTTCAGAGGCGGTCCAGGGGCTATGGCTGCGGCTGGGCCTTCTGCTGATCGCGATGCTGACAGTCCTTGCGCTTTACAATGACGTGCTCCGATTGTGAGAATTGCCCGGCTCTGTCGGCGCCCGGTCGCCATGACATTTTCGTAATGGGGCGGCGTGTTCGCCGAACTGATGGTATCCGTTAGGCTGTCAGCCCTGTTTTCCAAGTCACGAGATCAGAAGGCGTTTAGCGAATCCATGAAAGGCCTTTTACGGACGTTGCTGCCGGCGGTAGTACTGGCACTGGCCAGCCTGTCGGCTCCAGCCGAGACCTTCGAGGTTTCGGACATTCAGGTGGAAGGTCTTCAGAGGGTCTCGGCGGGCAACGTCTTCAGCGCTCTGCCGATTGAGGTTGGTGACCGGATCAACGACGCTACGGTCGCCGACGCCATCCGCAATCTCTTCCAGACTGGCCTCTTCGCCAATATCCGCCTCGCCCGTGAAGACAGTGTGCTCATTGTCTCCGTCGAGGAACGCCCCTCCATTGCCCGGATTGAGGTTGAGGGTAACCAGAACATCAAGACAGAACAGCTCCTGGAGGGCATGCGTCAGGCCGGGGTGGAGGAAGGCCAGATCTTCCAGCGTGCCACTCTGGAGCGCCTTGAGCTCGAGATCCTGCGTTCCTATGTCGCTCAGGGCCGCTATAACGCCGATGTGAATGCCGAAGTTGAGGAGCTCGCGCGCAACCGCGTCGCCATCAACTTCAACATCAATGAAGGCGAAGTCGCCGCCATCCAGCACATCAACATCATCGGTAACGAAGCGTTCACCGAGGAAGAACTGATCAGCCTGATGGAGCTGCGTGAGACTGGCTGGTGGAACTCGATCACCAACGCGGACAAGTACGCGCGCGAGAAGCTCTCCGGCGACCTTGAGAGTCTGCGCTCCCATTACCTGAA
Source organism: uncultured Halovibrio sp. (assembly GCF_913056445.1). Classification (NCBI taxonomy): domain Bacteria; kingdom Pseudomonadati; phylum Pseudomonadota; class Gammaproteobacteria; order Oceanospirillales; family Halomonadaceae; genus Halovibrio; species uncultured Halovibrio sp. The sequence goes on along the minus strand of NZ_CAJXMA010000010.1, from coordinate 2,826 downwards.
CCGCGGCTATGTCGAGTTCAGTGTGGAGTCCACCAATATCTCACTGGCCCAGGACAAGAAGCAGGTATTCGTAACCCTCGCGGTGGATGAGGGTGAGCAGTTCAAGGTCCGTGAGGTCACGCTCAACGGCAACCTGATTGTGGACGAGGAGGAGCTGCGCAAGCTGGTGGTGCTTGAGGAGGGTGAGCTCTTCTCCCAGGAACGCATGACCATGACCACCGATCTGATCACACGGCGGCTGGGGCGCGAGGGCTACAGCTTCGCGAATGTGGAGGCCACGCCCCGCACCCATGATGACGGCACCGTGACGGTCGCCGTGGATGTTCAGCCCGGCAAGCGCACCTACGTGCGCCGCATCCGCTTCGAGGGCAATACGGCCACCCACGATGAGGTTCTGCGTCAGGAAATGACGCAGATGGAAGCGGGTGTGGCCTCCTCGAGCCGGATCGAGACTTCACGCAATGAGCTTGAACGTACCGGTTACTTCGGGCAGGTCAGTGCCGATACGTCACCAGTGCCCGGTACGGACGACCAGGTGGATGTCACCTACTCGGTGGAGGAGCAGCCCACCGGCAGTCTCTCCGCCAACATCGGCTTCTCCCAGACCTCGGGGCTGATCTTTGGCGCCAGTGTCTCGGAGAAGAACTTTCTGGGCAGCGGCCGGCGTGCCTCGCTGGGCCTGAACAAGAGTGACTCGGTCACCAGCGCCAACATCTCCTACACGAATCCCTTCTACACCGTTGACGGGGTCAGCCGTGGCTTCAGTCTTCAGGCGCGGGAAACCGACTATGAGGAGGAGGAGGTGTCCTCCTTCGTGCTGGACACCATCAGCGCGCGCATGAACTTCGGTTATCCGATCAGCCAGTACACGCGCCTGAACTTCGGGCCCGGGTATGAATACAACCGGATTGAACCCGGGCGTTTCCCGGCCCAGGAGGTCACCGGGTTCATTGATGAAGAGGGCAACTCCCAGAGCGCCTTCCTGCTGCGGGGTTCCATTGTACGCAATACCCACAACCGGGGGCGCATGCCAACGGCAGGCTCGCGCAACAGCCTGACCGTGGAGACCGCAGTGCCCGGCAGTGACCAGACCTACTACAAGATCACCCAGAGAACCGACGCCTACTACCCGCTGACCAGTAACCAGCGCTGGGTGGCGCGGCTGCGTACCAAGTTCGGCTATGGCGATGGTTTCTCTGATACCGGTTCGCTGCCCTTCTACGAGCATTACTACGCGGGGGGGTACCACTCGGTGCGCGGCTTCGAGGCCAACAGTCTGGGCAATCGGGCGACTCCTGCTGAGGATGATCCCTTCCCGAATGATGACCGGCCCTTCGGCGGCAATATCATCGCGGAAGCCAGCGCCCAGCTGATCTTCCCGGTGCCGTTCGCGGCGGACAGCCGCAGCATGCGCTCCTCGGTGTTCCTGGACGGCGGTAACGTCTTTGATACCGCGCGTGGTTTTGACCCGGCGGCTGATGAGATCCGCTATTCCGTGGGCATCGGTTTTGAATGGATCACCGCCATCGGTCCGCTGGGCTTCAGTTTCGCGGAGCCACTTAACAACGAAGCGGAAGACGACACGCGCCGCTTCCAGTTCTCACTCGGTCAGCAATTCTGAGTGGGCCTCTGGAAGAATCCCGCCCAGGCGGGCACAATGGGCGGCATTCATTCAGCATGACAAACATCAACACGGGGAGGCGATCCATGAAACGGACGCTGACAGTCGCTGCGGCTCTGCTGATGCTGGCAGCATCGGTGCCGGTACTGGCACAGGAACGCATTGGCGTGGTCAACCTGCGTGAGGCGGTATTCTCCTCGAATGCGGGCGCCGAATTCGGTGACGTGATTCAGGGCCAGCTGAAAGAGGAACAGCAGGCCATCAGCCAGCTCGAGTCGGAAGCCATGGAGATGCAGGAGCGCCTTGAAAGTGATGGCGCCATGATGAACGAGTCCGAGCGTGAAGATCTGCAATCCCGGTTTGAGAAGAAGGTCCAGGAGTATCAGCAGCGGCGTGCCCGCTTCCAGCAGGCCGTGAACCAGCGCCAGCAGCAGTTTCTCCAGCAGTCCCGGCCAGCGGTGGACGCGGCCATGGAAACGCTGCTGGAAGAGCATGATCTGGACATCGTCATTCCGGCCGAGGCGGTCATCTACGCCAAGCCGGATATGGACCTGACCGACAAGATGATTGAGCTGCTCAATGAGCAGGCCGGTGACGGTGACACAAACAACAATTGAGCGGCGCTGATCCGCGGCGGGAGTGTGGATGCACAGCGTGGAACGAACCCTTTCCGAACTGGCTGACCTGCTGGGCGCGGAGCTCCGGGGCGATGGCAGTAAACGGATCACCGGCCTGGCTACTCTGGCCAGTGCCGGTGAGGATGACATAACCTTTCTGGCCAATGAAAAGTACGCGCGCCAGCTTGGTACAACCCGGGCTGGCGCGGTTCTCGTTCGGCCGGGGGAGGCCGACCAGTGTCCGTGCAGTGCGCTGGTGACGGACGACCCCTATCGGGCGTTTGCCCGTTTGAGCCACCTTTTCAATCCGGAGCCGGTACGCGAGGCGGGTATCCATCCCTCCGCGTTCTTGGCCGAAAGCGCCTCTGTTGCCGAGACCGCCTGGATCGGACCGGGCGCGGTGATCGACCAGGAAACGGAGATCGGTGAACGGGTGCGGGTAGGGCCGAACAGTGTTGTGGGTGCGGGGTCACGCGTGGGTGCGGATACCGTGCTGGCAGCCAACGTAACGCTCTACCACGGTGTCACCATGGGTGAGCGCTGCCGCATCAGCAGTGGTGCCGTGATTGGCAGTGATGGCTTCGGGTA
>NZ_CAJXMA010000009.1:0-55300 GCF_913056445.1 uncultured Halovibrio sp. | reverse complement strand
TCAGGAGCTAACCCTATTGCGTCCCTCCCCCCGCGTATGCACCTGCTACTGCCATTCGACATCGTTCCCGTAGAGAGCCGGGTGCCACAGAGCGCCTTCGGGGTATCGCCGACGAGCGAACGGGCGGTCCGGTACGCGTTCGAGGTGTTCGGCCGTCACGACGACCTCAGCGTGACGGCGGTCGAACTCTCCGCTGAGACGATCAGCCTCGAGGACTATGTGGGCTGGCTCGGCAGGAACTTTGATCCGTCCATCGGCTGGAAGGATCTTGAGTGGATCCGCGAGTTCTGGCGGGGCTCCATGGTGATCAAGGGCATCCTGGATCCCGAGGACGCCCGGGATGCGGTGCGGTTCGGCGCCGACGGCATTGTCGTCTCCAACCATGGCGGCCGCCAGCTCGACGGTGCCCTGTCCAGCGCCCGCGCCATGCCGATGATCGCGGATGCGGTCGGGGATGAGCTCACGCTGCTGGCGGATTCCGGTATCCGATCCGGACTGGATGTGGTGCGCATGCTTGCCCAGGGGGCTGACGGTGTTCTGCTCGGCCGTGCTTTCGTCTATGCACTCGCCACAGCCGGAGAAAGGGGCGTCACGCACCTTCTGGATCTCATCGAGAGTGAGATGCGTGTGGCAATGACCCTGACCGGTGCGCGCGCTGTAGGGGAAATCTCCCGCGAAAGCCTGGTTGCAGAGGTGTAAGCGCGCCGTGCCGCTCAGCTGTCGAGGACGCTGAGCGCGCGGTGACAGCAGACCCTGCCGTGCTCATCAAGGATGATGTTGCAGTTGCTGACCAGAAGCGCCCGCAGGCGCTGGCGGGCACGGCGCACCCGCGCCTTGGTCGCTGGCAGCGAAAGCCCATGATGGCTGGCGTAATCGTTGTGGGTCATGCCCTCAAGATCACAGGCCTGCAGGATATGCCGATCCGCCTCCTCAAGGCCGGGAAGATTCCGGGCGATGCACTGCTGCAGCTCTGAAACGGGAGAGCGTGAATGGCTGGGAGCCTCGAGTGTGACCTCGGAGAGATCTGAGTGGGGCTTCCGCAATCTCTGCCGGTCGATGAGTTGATTCCTGGCAACCCGGAAAAGCCACGCTTTCGGGTTGTCCAGCCCACAGAAACCGTTACCTTCGCGCATGGCGCGCACAAACAGCTCCTGCAGCAGATCCTCGGCTTCTTCCCGGGATGCCGCACGCTGTGCGAGGTATCCGGCGAGCTCATCGCTGTGGTCGTGCCAGGCGCTCAGAACGCATTCGTAGCTCATCGTGCTTCTGCTTCTCCGTCTGACTGAAAAAAGCTGCATCCTTTTGCGTATTGGTTCGTCTCCCCCTGTAGAGCCGATCATTATTCCATTCAGCGAGGATACCAATGCTGGCGATTTTTACATGGCTTGCCGACTGGATTGTCTATAAAAGACTGGGATTCGAGGAAGGGACCCGATTTGCCGACGCGATGCACTTTTTCGTGGAGGATACCAGTAAAATCCTCGTGCTGCTGGTTGTGATGATCTACGTGATCGCCCTGGCCAGGGCATCTCTGAACCTGGAGCGCGTAAGGTACTATATCCAGCATCGTCATCGCCTGACGGGGTACTTTCTCGGTTCCGGGTTTGGCGCCATTACGCCCTTCTGCTCATGCTCCAGCATACCGCTGTTCCTGGGGTTTACCAGTGCCGGCATTCCGCTGGGGGTGACCATGGCCTTCCTGTTCACGTCTCCCATCATCAACGAGGTGGCTGTGATCATGCTCTGGGGCCTTCTGGGGTGGCAGTTCACGCTTGTTTATGTGGTGATCGGAATACTGGTGGGCGTTACCGGTGGCATGATTCTGGACCTGCTGCGCGGCGAGCGCTGGCTCCAGTCCTTTGCGGCAAAGGCCTACCAGCAGGCTGGAGCCGACGCCCAGACCAGCCCCGAGCCGGGCGGTAACGCCCAGAAGCTGACGCTGAAGGACCGGCACCGGTTTGCCAGTGCGGAAGTGCGCGACATCGTGGGCCGTATCTGGAAGTGGGTCCTTATCGGCGTTGCACTCGGGTCGGCACTGCATGGCTTTGTACCGGAGGGATGGTTTGCGCAGCACCTTGGATCCGGCCAGTGGTGGAGCGTTCCCGCGGGCGTTCTGGCGGGGCTGCCGCTTTACTCCAACGCGACCGCGGTCATCCCGGTGATGGAAAGTCTCATCGTCAAAGGCCTGCCCGTTGGCACAACGCTGGCCTTCTGTATGAGCACGGTGGCGGCAAGCTTCCCCGAGTTCATCATGCTCAAGCAGGTAATGCAGTACCGTCTGCTTGGGCTCATCTTTGTGATCCTGCTGCTCAATTTCATGGTTGTCGGCTGGATCATGAATGCGGTCAGTCCCTGGCTGTTCGCTGGAGCCTGAGGGCTCCGCCATCTGAACCTGATAAAGAAGGAGTGCATACCCATGCGTATTGAAGTGCTCGGCACCGGCTGTAAGAAATGTGACAACACTGCGGATGCGATCCGTGAGGTCGCCTCGGAGCTTGGCGTTGATGCCGAGGTCGAGAAGGTCACCGATCCGCAGGTCATTATGCAGTACCAGGTCATGTCGACCCCGGCTGTGGCCGTCGATGGTCAGCTGAGACACAGCGGCTCAGTGCCCACACGAGAAACCATTACGGATCTGCTGGGTCAGTAATCCCGTATCGGGGAACCCAGGGCCCGGCCTGATCAGCCGGGCGCATTGCGCTGGGATGGATCCCGCCGGAAGGGTCGGGCCAGCGAATGGGGGTCGACCTTCTGCCGGTGCTGGCGCGTGGCGTCCGCCCACCAGAAGAGCTGCTGGAAGGTACGGTCGAAGTAGGCGGCCCAGTCAGCCGCCTCCGCCTCATCCGATACGTTTCCCGCCTCATCCAGAACATCCCGGGCTCTGGGAATCTGGATCATGGCGGAAACCGGCAGGCAGCCGAGCTCGGACAGAAAGGTCCGCATGGCAACGGCGGCGCGGGTTCCTCCCCACTGGCCGGCTGAGTAGCTGACGATGGCGCTTGGTTTATAGGAGAACAGGGAACTGCCGAAGTGATTGAGCAGATGCGCCAGGGCAGGGCTCATGGAATGGTTGTATTCCGGGCTGATCATGACGTAACCATCCGCTGCCTGGATGCGTTGTGCCAGGGCGTCCAGGTCATCCGGCACCCTGCTTGCCGGGTAGGCGAAATGGGGCTTGAAGATACCGCCCAGATCGTAGTCCAGGGGGTCTATGATCTCAGCAGAATGCGCCCCGTCATGCTCTATCTGGTCAGCGCAGGCGCGGGCAACGCGCAGCCCCAGCCTGGGGGGATTGGGAGGCGTGCTGTCACGGACGGAACCGAGAAAAATCAGAAAGTGCATGCTTGGGGTCACCGGAAAGGATTGGTTTGATTGAGCCTCTATGGATAACCATTGTGGGTCTCCCGGTCAATCATCAATTCCGCCCGCATGGCCCCGGTGACGCCCGCACTCGGCCCGGGTATCATATGGCGGGTCTGAAACACTGAATCCGGGACCCGCAATGACCACCAAGTTCCTGCTCGACGAAAGCCGTATTCCCACCCATTGGTACAACCTCCAGGCGGATCTGCCGGAGCCGTTGCCGCCCGTGCTCAATCCGGCAACCCATGAGCCGGTGACGCCAGCGGATCTGGAGCCGCTGTTTCCTGCGTCGCTGATTGAGCAGGAGGTAACCACAGAGCGGGAGGTGCCGATCCCTGAGCCGGTCAGGGACGTTTACCGTCAATGGCGGCCCGCGCCCCTGTATCGTGCCCATGCTCTGGAAAAGGCGCTGGGAACCCCGGCGAAGATCTACTACAAGTACGAGGGCGTGAGCCCTGCCGGCAGCCACAAGCCCAACAGCGCCATACCCCAGGCCTTTTTCAACCGCGAGGCGGGTATCCGCCGTCTCACCACGGAGACCGGGGCGGGGCAGTGGGGCACCTCGCTGGCCTACGCCGGTGCGCTCATGGATATGGACGTTCAGGTCTTCCAGGTACGGGTTTCCTACGATCAGAAACCCTATCGGCGGGCAGTCATGGAAACCTACGGGGCGCGCTGTATTGCCTCTCCGTCGAATGAGACCGAGTTCGGCCGCAGCGTACTCGCGGACAATCCGGACCATACCGGCAGCCTGGGTATCGCCATCTCCGAGGCGGTGGAGCTGGCAGCCCAGGATCCAGGCACCAAGTACGCGCTGGGCTCGGTGCTGAACCATGTCCTGCTGCACCAGACGGTGATCGGCCAGGAAACCATGGAGCAGATGGCCATGGCCGGGGATTCGCCCGATGTGATTGTGGGCTGCACCGGTGGCGGCTCCAACTTTGCCGGTTTTGCCTTCCCGTTCATCGGCCAGTCACTGCGTGGCGGTGAAAGCCCGCGTGTGGTCGCCGTGGAACCCTCATCATGCCCGACACTGACCCGTGGCCAGTACGCCTATGATTATGGTGATACGGCGAAGATGACCCCGCTGACGCGCATGCACACCCTGGGGTCAGGCTTTACGCCGCCCGGTTTCCACGCCGGCGGGCTGCGCTATCACGGCATGGCGCCGCTGGTTTCGCACGCTAAACAGCTGGGCCTGTTCGAGGCGGTTGCCTATCCCCAGAAGGCCTGTTTCGAGGCAGGGATTCTGTTCGCGCGTAATGAGGGGATTGTGCCGGCGCCGGAAGCGAACCACGCGGTGCGGGGTGCCATCGACGAGGCTATCCGCTGTCGGGAAGAGGGCAGAGCCGAGACCATCCTGTTCAACCTGTGCGGCCACGGGCACTTTGATATGGCGGCTTACACGTCCTATTTCGCAGGCGAGCTCAGCGACCATGAGTACAGCGATGGGGAACTCGCCATGGCCCTTTCGGGTCTGCCGTCCGTCTGAACGGCAGTTCCGGGGCAGCTCAGCGGTTGTTGCTCGGTCCGCAGATTCTGATGCCGATGGGGCGATGGGCCCAACCAGCCCTCAGAGTGTCTGAGGGCCTGGAAATAACAGGGCTACCAGAACAAGGAACAATCTCCCTGTTCATGGGATGTGCGATTCGGTGGCAGCGTGGCTATTCCCCCAGGAAGCTGCTGTACATCCAGGCGGTTTTCTCCTGTTCAGTGATGTAGTCACTCATCAGTGAGTTGGTACCCTCATCGCTGGCCTCTCCGGAGGCTTCCAGGATGTCCCGTTCCAGCTTGATGAGCACAGAAAGCCCGTCGAGGATCTCCTTCACGCACTGGTGCCCGTCGGTTACGTTCGTCCGTTCTGGAATCCGGGACAGGTTCATGTACTCCGAGTATGCGTGAATCGGGCGGTAGCCGAGAGTCAGGATGCGCTCAGCGATCTCATCCACCTTGAGGAGCAAATCCGTGTAGAGTTCCTCGAACTTGGTGTGCAGTTCGAAGAATTTATCGCCTTTGATGTTCCAGTGATAGCCGCGGACGTTCATGTAGAAGATCTGGTAGTGGGCCAGCAGTTCGTTCAGCTGGTCAGCCAGGCCCTGAGCCTTGCTTTCTTCAATGCCTATGCGGTTGGTCGACATGGGTGCTCCTTGGTTTGCCTGTTCATAACATTACGCCTTATTGGAATAATGGTGTCTGGACATCTCGTGTTCAACCACCGGGAAGCATTAAATGGATAGGCGTTTTCAATCCACCTGATGGCTCAACGCCAGGTGGGAGGGCATTGTCCATGGGCACCGCATGGCGTCGGCTGTTTTTTCAATGTCTTCAGACAGCGCCCGGTCGGAGGTGAGCAAGGGGGAATGGGCACGGACCCATACCATCATCTGCGCTGTTGCCTCGGAACGCAGATCAGGCTCCGCACGCAGCTCAAGGGCCTGGACCGCCATCAGGGCATCGATCGCCAGAAGCCGGTAGAGCAGGGCCAGCAGGTGATGCGTTCTGCGCGCCCCGATGGTTCCCATGGTCACCACATCCTGGTTGTCGCCGTTGGTCGGGATGGACTGGATCGAAGCGGGTGCCGCCTGGGTGCGCATCTCCGCTAGCAGGGCGCTTGCCGTAACCTGTGCTCCCATGAATCCGCTGTTCAGTCCCGTTTCCGAGCCCGTCAGGAAAGCGGGCAGGTCCTGGTTCAGACGGGGGTTGGCCAGGCGGGCAATGCGCCGCTCCGCGTGGACCGCCAGCGTGATGACGGCGTTGGCCAACGCATCCGAGGCCAGGGCTACGTGCTGGCCGTAGAAGTTGCCGCCATGAAGAGCCTGATCGAAAGTGTCCGGGAGGACAGGGTTGTCGGTCACACTATTGAGTTCCGTGGTCACGGTCTGCGTATGCCAATCAATCTGGTCCGCAACAGCCCCAAGAAGCTGGGGCGCACAACGGAGACTGTAGGGATCCTGAATGGGCGCACTGAGCTGGTGCAGGGCGTCTGTTGAGACCTGGCCCTCATCGGTCATTGCATCAGGTGGGGCATCATCCAGAATGGCCAGCCAACGATGCAACTTCTTTTGGCCCGGATGTGGCCGCAGTTCGCCAAAGGCACTGTGCCAGGCCTCACGGCGTCCACGCAGAGCCTGGGCGTGAGCCACGGTGATCAGGGTGCTCCAGCGCAGGGCTCGTTCCGCCAGACGGTCATTGAGTGCGGCAATACCCGTCATGGCGGAGGTGCCATTGACCAGGGCAATGGCATCTTTACCGGCGGGTTCCAGCGGTTTCAGTCCCAGGCGTTCAAGAACTTCCGCCGCAGGTTCAGCCCCGCCGTTAGCGTGCCGGATCCACCCTTTGCCCATGAGAGCTCCGGCGATGTGGGCCAATGGGGTCAGATCACCGCTTGCGCCAACAGTACCCATGGCGGGAACGACCGGAAGCGCGCCCGCGTTAAGGCAGCGCAGAAGCTGATTGAGGGCGGATGGAGAAATGCCGGAGGCGCCCAGGCCGAGGGCACTGATGCGCGCCGCCATGGTGGCACGCGTCTGCTCCTGAGAGAGGGGCTCTCCCACGCCAGCACTGAGGTGGGCAACAAGATTCCGTTGAAGGGCCTCGCTGTAGTCACCGCCTACAAGGGTATCCGCCAGGGGCCCGTAGCCTGTGGTTACACCATAGATGAGGCGCTGTTCTTCCAGGTAACGGCTGAGCCGTTCGTGGCTCTTGCCGATCCGGTGCCAGGCGTTTTCACCGAGAGACAGCGCTTCCCCAAGCGCGATGCGCTCCACGTCCTCGGTGGTTGTGCCATGCCCCGGCCAATGAATTCCGTCACCAGTCACTCAGTTTCCCCATTTCATTGCGCGGTAGCGTTGTTCCGAAATCAAACCGTACTGGCCGCTCCGGTGTTGCGAGGTTGGCATTCACCCATTGGCGCAGGGTCTCTTCAAGTGTCTCCCGGTCAGCTCCTTCCGCCGGCACCACGAACGCCTTGAGCCGGATCCCGCTACCTGTGTCGAAGGGCCGGATTGAGCACTCCACAACACCGGGGTGATCTGCGAGCATTCGTCCGATGGAGGCGGGGTCAACATTGGTCCCGGCAACCTGTACCGCTCCGTCCTGTCTTCCCGTGGGTACCAGCGTCCGCTGGTCGTACCAGTGGAGTTCGTCAGGAGCGGCGACCGTGGCAGCCAGGGGCCGAAGAAACAGGCTGCGGGTATTGCCGTCAGCGGCGCGTTCCCAGTGTTCCAGGAGGGTGAAGGGCGAATCCGGGTCTGATCGCCACCCAATACCTCCTGTCTCGGATGAGCCATACACTTCGGTCATGGAATCAAGCTTCTGATTTTGGAGCGCTCGGATAACCTCCGGCGGGCAGGGCGCGGTAGAGGTTACTCCAGCAACGTCAGTGTTGAACTCAGTATGGCGACCACTGCGATAACGCCACCACTCCGGGTATGCCACGACAAGATCGCCGGGCTCCGGGTCCAGTGCAAATTGCTGTGCCGTGTCACCATGGCAATAGGGCACCTGCAGCACGTCAGCGAGCAGTGGTCCCCAGATGAAGCCATAGATATGATGCGGGGGAGCGACCCCGACTATACGGCACCGGTCTGAAAACGCGCTGGCAAGCAGTGAGACCTCGCTTTCAAGATGGGCTATCGGCAGACGATTAAGCCTTGGCTCTCCCGTCGTGCCCCCTGAGCGGAATCCAATATGGGTAGTGCCATCAGCGAGGCCTTCCCGGATCAGAGCCACCCAATCCTCAACGGCGTCTTTTCGCAGCAGCCATTCATCAAGGCCACTGGCTTCCAGGTCAAAAAACTCGTTGACCGCTCGAGCCAGCGCCAGTTGTTCTATTGAGTCAACCGCCAGTGGGCCGTCTCTGAGAGAGTTCCCGGCGGTGGCTTTGCTCACAAGATCGGCACTGCTGGCGCCTCGCTGGCTGGCCAGTTCGCTGCCGATCAGGTGGCTCAGTACCGCCAGGGTGGGGTGGGTTCCGAGCTGCATCAGACGCGCTTGACGAAAACCCAGTAGCTATTCCCATCGAGGGACTTTTTCATGTGCACCTTCACCTTCGTCGGCTTCATCTGATAGTCAAAGGTGTACTCGAACATGGTGCTCAGGTTGCCGCTCTTCACGCCTTCCTGAAATTTCCCGAAAAAGTCGTCCGTCTTGGTGCAGGGAGCGACTTCCGTGAAGAAGTTCTTGCCGATCACCTCTTCCGGCTTACGTCCGGTGATCTCGCCTTCTGCTTTGTTATAGCTGAGAATTTTGCCATTGGCATCAAGGTTGATGGCGCCAAAGGCCAGCTGGTCGATGTCACGATCACTCATCTCAGCAAGCTTGTTGCCGATATCTTCCGAACCAAAGTTAACGCGTTCCATTACTGCTCCTGAATTATTGAAGTGTGCACTGTTAACTACGCACATCGATCAGGCAGCGGACACTGGAGTTTGTAACGGAATGTATCGCCGCGCCCGGTCACGGTTACTCCGGGCGCCGGTACCGACTCAGGGCTCCTCGTAGGGTCTGTCAAGATCCTGAATGACGGAAAACGCTCCTCTCAGATCACCAGGCTCGTAGCCTGTCGCCTGGTCAGCCGGATACTGTTTTTCAAGCGCGGCCCTGATGGCTTCGGACTGGTTCTCTTCCGGTCCATGACAGCCCATGCACTGGGGTTTGACGCCGATCGGTTTCATGTAGCGCAGATAGCGGGAGTCGCCCACTTTCTGAATACTACTATGTTCAAGGTTTTTCATTGTCGCTCCCTGATCCAGTTGCTCCTGGAACCGGGTGAGTACCCGCGACTCATGGGCATCTGGCATACCCAGAAGCGGATTCCGTACCCGGGTCCCGACCCGGGTTATCCGCCAGCCGGTTTTGCGGGAAAGCCGGGATTTAATGGCCGGTGCGCGATCTCTGCACACCCGGATTGCCGCCTCTGGACCTTCTTCCTTCATCGCGGACCTGAGCTCAGAAGCAAGTTCGGTTGCCAGCTGATTGACGACCGACCGGGCGCCCTCTATGCGTTGATCTCGCTCGTGAACCTGAACCGGCTCGGATGGGATGGCAACTGCGGGGAGCAGCAGCAGGAATGCGAGTATGCGGATACAGTGAGTCATTGGATGGCCTGGTTTCAGTGTGCATTAGAATATTCTCATATTATTGCGATTAGGTTCTCTGTGGCAAATCGGAGTGTCCGGTTTTTGATGATTTCGGGTATGCGCGTCTATCCGTCTGATCGCGTTGGGTAGGATTTAGCTTTTGCATTGATTATTATCATGTTCTTTGTCTGCATTACGGGGCGTGATCCACCATGAAGCGAACTCAAAACAGCCAATCGCTGCCATCGCTGCAGTCACTGGTGGCTTTTGAGGCAACTGCGCGGCTGGGCTCCATGACGGCTGCTGCTGATGAGGAGCGCACGACTCAACCTGCGATCTCGCAGCGCATTCGCGCACTGGAGGAGTGGGCGGGCATGCCTCTGTTTGACCGTAAGGGTGGAAAGCTTCAGCTCACGGCCAAGGGAGAGCGTTTCCGTCGGGAGGTTTCATCTGGCCTGAGCGGGATTCGGGGCGCTTGCGACCGGCTGTTGCGTGAGGGAGAAGGGCCGGCGCCCTCGGTTGTGATTGCGGCCGGCTCGGGATTTCTGCACCTGTGGTTGCTGCCACATCTTCCGGCGATGAAGCAGGCGTTCCCCGAGGTCACATTCACACTCAAGCCTATTGACCGGGCGGACGACCCTGAGCTGCAGGCAGCAGATATTGCCATTCGTTTCGGCCCCTATCTGCCCCAGGAAGAAAGCCAGCTCCTCGCCAGGGAAGAGGTCTTCCCTGTAACCAGCCCTGACTACGCCCGCAGTAACGCCCTGGGCAGTGAGCTAAAGGCATCCGATCTGGACCACGTCACACTGCTGCACCAGGATATCCACGAACCGCGCTGGCTCGACTGGCTGCAGTGGTGTGATCAGGTCGGGATTGAACTAGCGCCAAGGGAAGATTATTTCGCCTATCACAACTATGCGCTGCTATTGCACGCGACGCTGGCGCGCCAGGGGGTGGCGCTGGGGTGGCCTATCCTGGTGGAGGAGTACCTGAAAACCGGGCAGCTGATTGCGTTGGGGCCGCGAATAAAGCGCACGGAGTATGGCTACTGGCTGAGCGCGAAACACCACCGCAGCGCGGTGGTGCAGCCTATCTGCGACTGGCTGATGGCTGCCATGCAGCCGTATCAGCCAGTCGATGCCAGGTATTAGGCGTGCTCACCTGTCTGCGCAAGCGGCTGCCGCGGTTCCTGAACCAGCGATAGCAACACGCCAAGGGTCATCAGGATGATGACGAAGCTGACGGGGAGTGCGGCGGCAATCAATGCCGTCTGCAGAGCGGAAAGTCCACCCAGCACCAGCAGTACGGCAGCCACCAGCCCAATCATTGCACCCCAGTAAACGCGGAAAACATGTGGTGGCTCCTCGTCACCCAACGAGAGGATGGTCGTTACCACCAGGGTGCCCGAATCCGACGATGTGATGAACCAACTCATCAACAGGAACACCATCATTGCCGAAAGCAGCCAGCCAAACAAACCGGTACCGGCGATGCCATCAGCCGTGGCGAACAGCGCTGCGGGAAGCTTCCAGCCATTGACCAGTTCAATAATGCCTGCCGTGCCAGCTCCGCCGGAAGCAGACAGCTCCTGGTGAATGGCGGTACCTCCAAAGATCACCAGCCATGCAAAGGCGATCAGAGTCGGCACGAACAGAACGCCCAGAACGAATTCACGAAGCGTTCGGCCTTTGGAGATCCGGGCAATGAAAAGACCCACGAAAGGTGCCCAGGCCAGCCACCAGCCCCAATAGAAGATGGTCCAGGCCCGCTGCCATTCTCCGGTCTCCGGGGAGTCCGCTTTCCACAGACCCATGGGAACCACGTTGACGGCATAGTCGAAGAGGGTCTGAAAAAAGGTGGTTAGCAACCAAAGCGTAGGGCCCCCAACCAGGAAAACACCGACCACCATTACCGAGACCCAGATATTCATCTCGGAAATGATCCGGATGCCTTTTTTGACGCCCAACGCCGCCGACAGAATCGACAGGGTGGAAATCACCAGGATCAGTATGAGCTGGGTAGTCAAACCGTCGCTGATTCCAAACAGTCGCTCCAGTCCGACACTCATCTGGCTGACGCCAAGACCCAGTGAGGTTGCAACGCCGAATACGCAGCCGAGCACCCCGAAAATGTCGAAAACATGGCCTACAGGTCCGAAGATCCGTTCACCAATAAACGGATAGAGTGCTGAGCGCAGTGCCAGTGGAAGACCTTTACGGAAGGCAAAGTACGCCAGGGACATACCGACGATCACGTAGATGGCCCAGCCATGGAGACCCCAGTGGAATACGGTGACCCGAAGGGCATCAATGGCGCGCTCCTGATTGAGTGACGTGGCGCCGGCCATATCGGCATGAGGATTATTCGGGTAATCGAAAGCGCCGGTATTATCAAAATAGAAAATCGGCTCTGCCACTCCGAAAAACAGAATCCCGATCCCAATACCCGCTGAGAACAGCATGGAAAACCAGGAAAAGTTCCCGAACTCCGGACGGCTGTCATCCGTCCCCAAGCGGATACTGCCGTAACGGGTGAAGATCAGAACAGCGCAGACCGCAAGCAGCGCCATGACTGTCACCAGGTAATAGCCGCTGAAAGTTGTTTCAATCCAGGTTCGGGCTGCGCCAAATACGGTGTCGGCGCTACCTGACAAGCCGGTGAACAGAACGAAGAGCAGGATGAGCAGGGTTGCGCCAATGGTCATGCGTTTGTGCATGCCACGGAACAGACCGCCCTGGGTAAGTTCGGTTACCTTGTAGTCTGTGGTGATAACCGCGTGGGGGTTGTCTTCCTGCAGATTAGGCGTTGGAGCGTCGTTTGAGGTAGCGATAATTGTGTCCTCTTTAAAGTCGGTCATCGGGCCGACGATCCCGCTGCATGCCCGGTTTGGGGGGAATGTAGTGGCAGCTGCCCGCAAATACAGGGCGCCTGCCACTCATGCAGTGCGTGACAACAGGGGCTTACCTTTAAGCCGGTTCCTCTTGACCGATCACGGCCGGATCAAAAGGCGCGCGCGAGAAAACCCGCCGCAACAGCGGTTCAAAATGGTCCAGCGTGGGTGTTGGGTAATCCGGGTCGAAAGAGGCCTGATCGTAGCGCTCGCAGAAATCGATGCAACTCTGGTACCACGGGTGGTCCCTGTAGCGATCGCGCTCATAGGGGTCCTCGCCGAAATGATGCGCATAATAGACTTTCTGGAAGAGGCCATGGTGCCGCACCACCCAGGTCACCTCCGCGCGCACGTAGGGTCGGATGATCGAGGCCGCGAGCTGAGAATGGTTGTAGGGTGCGAGCTCATCGCCCAGATCGTGGAGGAGAGCGCCTGCAATCATGTCGTCGTCTGCGCCATCGGCCTCGGCGCGCGCGGCCGTTTGCAGCGAATGCTCGAGGCGTGAGACCTGGTAACCGCTGAGGGTGTTTTCCAGATTGCGTAGCGCCTGCATCAAGCGATCCACCAGTCCCTGATTGAACGCCTCTTCCAGCTCATCCAGCAGCACGTAATCCTCGCGGGTGCCGTCTTTCATCTGACGAAAGGAAACCTGTTGCATTTATGCGACCTCTTCTGTGGTTTGATGCAGTTTCTGAAGACTTGCATAGCGCTCTCGCGGCCCGTCAGCGTCCAGGTAGCAGCCCTGGAGGTGGCGGTGCCCCTCACTGGGGTCATAGCTGGTGCGCCCGTGCAGTACCCGGCTGTTGTCGAACATCATCAGCTCGCCGGCATTGAGCGTGAAGCGTGCTTCGTAAGCGGGGTCGGAAAACAGCTGACCCAGGCGCTGGCGTGCCTGGTGGAACAGGCGTGTGTCCGCATCCGAAAGAAGCGGCAGGGCATCCAGGCGCGGACTGTAATGCACGCCCGTCGGGTTGCCGTGATCATCCGTCTGGATCATGGTGCGTTGGGTGGTCAACTCGGTGCCTGCATCCACAAAACGAAAGCGAACCGGCGTGCGCTTGAGCAGCTCATAGCCTTCCGGGGTTTCGGCGCGCAGCTGCTCCAGCACTTTGAGGCTGTCCGCAAGCGTGGAAAGGCCGCCGCTGGTTTCGTTTACCAGGCAGTGCAGCAGCTGGATACCGGGGACCGGATTACGGTAGGGATTATCAGTGTGCGGTCCCAGAGCCACGCTGCGGTAGGCCAGGTCATTACCAGTGGGCCGTGAATAGACTTCGAAATAGCGCCCGAAGTTGGTTTCCTTGACGTAGCCGAAATGGCTCCCCACCTCCAGGATGCGCTCTGGGTCCGTCGGCACGTTGTACAGGATCAGGTAGCCATACTGCAGGTAGGCTGACAGAGATGCCTTGAAGTAGGCGTTATCCTGCTGGACACGCACCCAATCAAAGCGCACGCGCTGCTGGTCCAGGCTGGAATCCCAGGGCTCCGCGGCTGGGAAAGGCGCTGTATTGCCCAGCTCCTGGGCCAGGGCGGTCAGGTCATACACTTCTTCATGACCATCGCTGAACGACAGTGAAACGCGGTCGGTGCCCACAGGTTCAGCCTTTTTCAGGGTCAGCGCGTCGTCGATGGCGTGGGAATCGAACAGACGCTGCTGTGTCATTGGTTCCAACTGGTCAGGCGCCTGCGTCCGCTCCCGCAGCCATAGCGGGCTGACCTCCATCGTTGAACGGCCGTCGTCGATGTGCACGGCTGCGGGCTGCTGGTGAATGATGAACGGATGCTGTGGCATAAGAACTCCCTCGGCTTGTTTGAATGCGGGCTGACGCTAGCGACGCGGCGTTATGATGGTTACTGCTGGCGCGAGGGAGTAGGGCCGGAGGCTTATCCTGCTCTATGCAATTTTCTTATGGGAAGCCTTTGCCTGTCTTCCGGATTTTGGCCGGCTGGTGTTAAATCAGTCACCTGAAAACAGCTATTGACGACAGATGCGGCGTCAGTAAAATACACACCCGTTGTCGAGGGCAGCACACAGCCCCATCAGAGAGCGGGAATAGCTCAGCTGGTAGAGCACCACCTTGCCAAGGTGGATGTCGCGAGTTCGAATCTCGTTTCCCGCTCCAGTTTCCTTCCCTGTTTCAGGCGCGGTGGCAGAGTGGTCATGCGACGGACTGCAACTCCGTTTACGCCGGTTCGATTCCGACCCGCGCCTCCATTAATCCGATGTCACCCCCTTTTCCGTGTAAGTCGCCCCAGTCGTGCGATGGCTGCGTCCACGCGGTCCGCATCCGCAACGCCACAGTTCACCCTGAGATAGCGCTGGAACCGTTCCGTTGAGGAGAACAGCGGACCCGGGGCGATGCTGATGCCTTCTTCCAGTGCGTGCTGTTGCAGGTTAAGGGTGTTGGCGTGCTCCGGCAGTTCCACCCAGAGCACGAATCCGCCCCGTGGTCGGCTGACCCGGGTGCCCCGAGGGAAGTGCTCCTGTATGCCGCGCGCAACACGGTTGACCTGGCGCTGATAGATCCGCCGGATACGCCGCAGGTAACGGTCGTAGCCGCCCTGGTCCAGGAACCGGGCGAGCGCGAGCGTCTGCAGGGTTGGGGCGGCCTGGTTGGTCGCGTACTTGAGGTAGGTGAGCTGGTCGCGGAAACGCCCGGGTACAGCCCAGCCGATCCTCATTCCGGTTCCCAGTGTCTTGGAAAAGGAACTGCAGTACAGAACACCCCCGTCCGTGTCCCAGGCCTTGGCCGCCCAGGGCCGATCACCGGAGAACCCCAGCTCGCCGTAGATGTCGTCCTCGATCAGGGGAATGCCATTGTCCGCAAGCAGCCGGACAGTCGCTTCCTTGCGTTCATTGGAGGCGAGGTGGCCCAGCGGATTGCCGTAGTTGGGCATGGCCACACAGGCCTGTATCGGCCATCGCTCGATGGCGCTTTCCAGGGTCTCCGGGTGGATGCCGCCACCGGGCTCGGTCGGTAACTCCAGAGCCCGCATGCCCTGGGATTCTATGGCCTGAAGAATGCCGTAGAAGGTGGGTGACTCAATAGCGATCACGTCTCCGGGATTGGCCACGGCGCGCAGGCTCAGGGAGATTGCTTCCTGGCAGCCACTGGTGATGACCACGTCATCCGGGCTGATGTGGCAGCCGGCATCCGCCATCCGGCGGGCGATCTGCACACGCAGGGATTCATCTCCGGGAGGGAAGTCATAGCCGGCCACACGGTTCCTGTGGACCCGCCGTGCATGCCCGATACAGCGGTCCAGGGCCGTAAGTGGCAGCAGCTCGGGATCGGGCACGGCGGTTCCCAGGGGAAGCAGGGCAGGGTCACCATACTGGCGGATCAGCTCCAGTACGCGGGCCTGGCCTGTGACCAGCGTGGGTCCGTCCTCAGTACTCTCAGGCTTGCGCCACTCCACAGGGGCGGCATCCGGTTCCTGAACGTAGAATCCGGAACGCGGCCGCGCACGGATGATGCCGCGATCCTCCAGAAGCTGGCACGCTTCCACGGCGGTGGCCAGGCTGACCCCGAACTGCTGTGACAGTTTGCGTATACCCGGCAGCCGGTCCCCCGGGCTGTAGACACTGTCCTCAATCTGCTGGGCGATCTGTCCCGCCACATCCTCGTAGAGCCACTTGCCCATCTGTACTCCTTAACTACATCGCCCCCTGATGCTGCCATAGGGGAAAACCGAAAACTGTAATGGTATCTTTTTTACGTTTCTGAATCTGTACCGTCAACGGAAATCTGCGTACAGTTCGTCTTGGTCGTGGTCGGACGCCGGCATCAAACCCGCCCGGCGTTCCCGTTCCCATCGCTGGCCAGCCTGGTCCTTCAGGCGGTGGTGCCAACCACCTACCGATGGGGAAGCGGTATGCAATACCTGCGTACGGTTAACCACGGCAGGACTCCCTATCTGATTCAAGCGGATGTTCCTGCGGACCAATTTTCAAGGAGAAACGAATCATGACAGCTGTAGAAAACGCGAATGCCGGCGAACAGTACGAGCAGTATACCCCCAGTTTCGCCGAATACTGGGATGACCTGGTCGGCTGGGACGATCGCCTGGAACGCGATGGACCCTTCTACGGACGGCTGCTCAACGCCCACGGCGCAAAAGACGTCGCCGACGTTGCCTGCGGTACCGGCGTCAACGCCGTAGCCCTGGCTCTGGGGGGCTTCAAGGTCACCGCCACTGACGGCTCAGAGAACATGCTCGAAAAGGCGCGGGAGAACGCCAAGGCACGCGGTGCGACTTTCAATAAATCCTGCGTAGCTGACTGGCTGACCCTGGACGATACCCTGGGCAAGGAACAATATGACGCCATCGTGTGCCTGGGTAACTCCTTTACCCACCTGTTCGACCACGAGCAGCGCCGCGATGCCCTGCACGCCATGTTCCGGACACTGCGCCCGGGTGGCATGCTGATCATCGACCACCGCAACTACGACACCATGCTGGACGAGGGCTACAGCTCCAAGCATGCGTACAACTATTGCGGTGACGGTGTGGATGTGGGCCCCGCCCAGCTGCATCGCGGTCTGGCGCAGTTCCACTACACGTTCAAGGACGGCAGCACTTTCCAGCTCAACATGTATCCGCTGCGTCAGAACTACGTAACGCACCTGCTCGAGGACGCGGGCTTCGTTAACGTTGAACGCTACGGCGACATGCAGCGTCCGTTCATCCTCAATCAGGTGGACTTCATTCAGCAGGTGGCTTTCCGTCCGCCGGAAGCATAAACACCGCTGCGTGATTGTGTTGAAAACCCCGCGGTTACGGCCGCGGGGTTTTCTGTTTCTGAACCTCTGATTGCGTTTCCTTCCAGGGGTTTATACAATCCTCCCGCCTTTCCTGATCCTTCTGCGGCTGTGGTGGAATGGGTAGACACTGGGGACTTAAAATCCCCTGCCTTCGGGCGTGCCGGTTCAAGTCCGGCCAGCCGCACCATTTCCAGTCTGAACATTGAGCCGCTGCCAAAGGGGTAGGGAACCGTTCCCGGTCTCTCCGGTTCCGCTTTGTCCGAAGTGTGCATTCCCGGGGGCGGCCCAGGGCGTCAGCGGGTGAGTTCCTCGGCCCGGGCATTATTTCCGGCTTCCCGGTGCACGGCGGCAAGATGCTCCCGGATCTCCGCGGCCTCGGGCGCCAGCTCATGGGCGGATTCCAGAATCTCGATACTCCGCTCAAGATCCCCGTTGCGGAAGAGTATCCAGCCGTAGGTATCCACAATGGAGGCGGCTTCCGGATTGGCATTATAGGCTTTTTCCGCCAGTTCCAGTGCCCGCTCCGGTTCGTCCTCATGAAGGAGCCAGGCAAGGTTGTTCAGGGCAACGGCGTTCTCGGGCGCCAGCTGCAGGGTCCGTTCGTAGGCGCTACGTGCCGCTTCCCGGTTGCCGGTACTCTGCTCCAGCATTGCCAGTTCGAGGTACAGCCTTGAGGACTGGGGGAACTTTTTGGTGGCTGCCTCAAGCACCTCAATGGCACGGCGACCGCGCTCCGCCTCACGCAGCACGCGCACCTGGCGTGCGACAGTCTGAGGCGAATCGGATTTGTCCCGGGCGAGCTGGTACAGGTCCGCTGCCTGGGAGTAGTTGCCCTCGCTGGCCATATAGTCCGCCTCCAGCAGGAAGGGCCGGGGAGAGCCGGGGTGCTGGGTCTTTATCGAGCGGAGAATGTCCCGGGCATCCGAGGCACGCTCCGCCTCAAACTGAAGCCGTGCCTCAAACAGCGCAAGTCCTTCATGTTCCGTATAGCGCTGGCGCCCCTGGCGCACGAGTTCCCGGGTGCGGCCGTCATTGCCACGGTCGGCGGTAGTGCGGGCAGCAGCGAGATAGGCGCCTGCAATCACAGAGACCTTCTGGCCGCTGTCATCGAGCCGGTTCTCGATGGCGGCAACCAGCTCGGAGGCCCGTTCATCATCACCACTTTCCAGTGCCACTTGCAGCAGATAGCGATGGGGGGCTGTTGCTGAATCACTTTCGTCGGCCACGCGGGCAAGAAAATCCCGCGTGGCGTCTTCAGCATCGTGATTCGCGGCAACGGACACAAGATCCCGAAGGTAGCGTGGGCTGTCCGGGGCGAGCTCAACAGCCCGACGAAGGTGCTCCAGGGTAGGCTTCGCGTTGCCATCCCGGGCATGGAGTGCACCCAGGGCATGGTGGCTGGCGGGAGACTCATCCATTCCGATGGCCTCCTGATAATGTTGCCGCGCCGCGTCCGAATCCCCGCGGAGCTGTGCTATGTCGCCAGCCAGGTTTTGGGCAAGGACACTGTCAGGCTGATCACTGCGCCACTGGTCCACTACCTTCCGGGCGGCTTCGTGCTCGCCTTGCTCAGCCAGGAAGCGGGCAAGAAACGCCCGTGGCTGTTCCGCATCCGGTGCGCGCTCAATGGCGGTTTCAAGCTGTGTCCGCGCCTCCTGATTGTTGCCCTCGGAGGCGAGGTATCGGGCAAACCGTACCCGCAGGTCGGTGTTGTCCGGCGCCATCGCCAGGGATTGCTCAATCATGGCACGACCGAGCTGGTCCTCACCGCTGCTGAGCGCGGCGACGCCGATCAGTGCGACCACTCCGGGGTCGTTGCCTTCGGGATCCAGCTCCTCCAGCATCCGGCGCGCTTCTTCAGGACGCTGGAGCTGGATCCGGGCCGCGGCCAGCATTTTGGTAAGCTCACCGGAGTCCACCTTATCCTGGTATTCCGACAGAAGTGACTCGGCATCATCCATACGACCCTGCTGGAACCGGATGATGCCCAGCAGGATGCCGGCGTCGTCATGACCTGGTGCCTGAGCAAGTACCTCCTCAAGATGGCCGGCAGCAATGGAAAGGTTACCCTCACCATAGGCCTCGCGGGCAGCCCGCATACCAGACCGGATGGTTCCCGGAGCGGAATTCGCCAGCATTTCCTCGTAGACGAATGCCTGGGAGGCATTGCCGTTCTCACGCAGCACGTCGATCAGCAGGGAAATGGTTTCGTATTTGCGACGGGTCATCACATCGTAACGTCCGATGCCCTCAAGGGCCTGGGTGTAGGCTTCCGCAGCCTCCTCGAACCGGCCTTCCTGATGGGCGATGCGGGCGCGCCAGAGCCACACCTCGGAGTCATCGGCGTCCTGCTCCCTGGCGGCTGCCAGATGTTCCCGGGCGGCCTCTTTATCACCCTGCTGCCAGGCGAGCCGGGAAAACCCCAGATGGGCCATGATGGCGCCCGGGTTGGTATCCAGGGCCCGCTTGTACGCTTTGCGGGCGGCGTCGGCATCACCCGCCTGACGGTGGGCATCGCCAGCGAGCCGGTGCGCGGTAATCTGCTGGTTGCGCTCAGGCTCCCGGAGGGAATCGAGAGCCTCAATAGCACCGTCCCAGTCCTCGCGGATCAATCGTGCCTGGGCGCGGGCGAGCGCCATGCGGTTGAGGTGATCCCGGTTCTCTGGGTCTTCCGTATCAATCCTTGCAGCGAGCTCATCAAGCTGGCGTTCCGCGGTATCTCCATCCCCCGCAGTAATCAGGTTTCTGATGACCAGGAACCAGGGCTCGAACTGGTCCGGCTTCAGCTCCATAGCATTGCGGGCCTCCTGGGTGCTGGCCTGGAGCTCACCCTGTTCGCGGAAGAACTGCGCCTGATCCATATGACTCAGAAACTCGACTTCCTCCTGGCTCATCTGGTCGTCGTTGCTGCAACCGGCCAGAAGAGCCAGAAGCAGGGCCAGCGGAAGCCATGGCTGGATAGATTTCATTGGCCCCCCTGAGCGACCGAGGTCGCGATGCTGTACTTGTCGGTGAGGTTATAGAGTGTTGGTCGCGTAACGCCCAGAAGCCGTGCTGCCTGCGCCATGTTGTAGTCGGCGCACAGCAGTGCCTGGGTAATGGCGCGCCGCTCCGCCTCCTCACGGACCTGGCGCAGGTTCAGTGCGGAACCGGTGCTGTCGTCCGCGGCGTCGAGCTCCAGATCAGCGGCTGTGATGCGCTTACCTTCGGCCATGATGGTGGCACGCTTGACCTTGTTGATCATCTCACGGACGTTGCCTGGCCAGTTATAGGCCCGCACTGCGCGCAGCGCATCTTCCGAGAAGGTCAGGGTGGTCCGGTTCATCTGGCCAGCAAACTCCCTGAGAAGGGACTGGGCGATCAGAACAGCATCGCCTTCACGTGCCCTCAAGGGGGGAACTGGTACGGTGATCTCGCTCAGGCGGTAATAGAGATCCTCACGGAACTGCTGATTGCGGATCAGGGTCTCAAGATCCTGATGAGTGGCGGCCACCACCCGCACATCCACCGGAATGGAACGCACGCCACCAACACGCTCGATGACCCGCTCCTGCAGGAAGCGCAGCATCTTGACCTGCAGCGACAGCGGCATATCGCCAATCTCGTCCAGGAAGAGCGTGCCACCGTGTGCCATCTCCACCTTTCCCTGTTTACTCTGGCTGGCACCTGTGAAGGCGCCTTTCTCATGGCCGAACAGCTCGCTTTCGAGCAGGTTTTCCGGGATGGCCGCGCAGTTGATGGCCGCAAAGGGCTTGTTGAGCCGGGGGCTGAGATCGTGCAGTGCACGTGCCAGCACCTCTTTGCCGGTTCCGGTTTCACCGGTGATGAGTGTGGTCACGTCCGCAGGTGCGATCTTCTCGATCGTTCGGCAGGTGGCGATCATCTGAGGGCTTGAAGCAATAATGCCCTTGAGGCGGGCGCCATTATGACCAACAGCCAGCCGTTCGTTCTCCCGCTCAAGTTCGTGGAGGCGGAAAGCGCGGCTGACGACAAAGTTGAGGATATCGCTGTCCAGCGGCTTCTGATAGAAGTCCGCGGCGCCCATGCCCACGGCTCTCACCGCGTTCTCACGGTCTTCGCGCCCGGTTACGACAATAACCTTGGTGGCAGGTGCCAGGCCAAGGATATCCTCTAGAAGACGGAAGCCTTCGCTGGCGCCACCGGGATCCGGTGGCAGTCCCAGATCCAGAGTCACAACCTGCGGTTCACATCGGCGAAGGGCGGCCATGGCCTCCTCGCGGTCCTCTGCGACGGTGACCTCGGTACTTCCGTCAAAACACCACCGCATCTGGCTCTGCAGGCCAGGGTCATCTTCTATGATGAGCAGACGACGTGCTTCGGCATTTCCCTGCATGGATTTTCCTTACTGCGGTCAGCGCGATCAGCGCCCCTCAGGCTGAGCGTATGCTTTCTGCCTGCTGATGCCAATAGTGAATGATCATTAACGTGATTTCTGCAGCATTTAGGGCTCTGAATGGGCATCAGGCGAGGCCAGGGGCAGCCGGATGGTGAAGCAGGAGCCCACTCCGGGTTCACTGGTGACGTCCATGGCGCCCCCGATCTGTTTGACGTATTCCTGGGCCTGGTAGGCCCCGATACCCATTCCGGTCAGGCCCTTGGTGCTCTGGAAAGGACGGAAGAGCGAGTCCCTGATAAAGGTTTCACTCATGCCATCGCCGGTATCCTGGACAAACAGCACCGCGGCCCCGCTGCCCGCCTTGAGGGTGAGGCTCACTTCGCCGTCCCGGCGCGTCGCATCCTGGGCGTTCTGCACCAGATGGGAGAGTACGTTCTGCAGCTGCTGTGGATCGGCCCGGACAATCACATTGGATAAGGGACCCTCATAGACCGGCGCGGGTTCCTGGTTACCGCGCTGATCCACCACCTGCTGAGCGAGGGCGGCAACATCCAGTTCGGTTTCCCGTTCCGCGGTTTCCGGTTGACGGATGTGTTCGACAAGTCGCGACATCTTATTTACGGCGTGATCGGTGGTGGCGATCATGTCATCGATGAACTGGGGGTTGTCGCGGTGTTTGGGGGCGTTGCTGACCAGCAGGGAAAGTTGGGCGATCAGTGTCTTGAGGTCGTGCACCATGAACGCGGAAGCCTTGTTGACGGCCTCGAACTGCAGCGCTCTGGAAAGGCGGCTCTGGGCGTCCGCCTGGGCGAGGAAGTTGCTCAGCTGGCGGCCCACCACGCGGATCAGGTCGAAATTCTCCCAGTTGAGCTCAACCCGGGTATAGGGAGAGCCAACGAGGGCGATGCCATAGAGCTCCCGCCCGAGGTAGAGAGGAATGATGAGCCACTGGTCGTTGAAACCGAGAATGGCATCGGGAATCTCGAGCAGGTTGTAGCGCACGGGATCGACGGAGTATTCGTCCATGTCCAGGATCCATTCACGCTCGCGAAAGAATGCCGTCAGTTCCGCATCTCCGTCGATCTGTGTGTGTTTGGGCGGCACCAGCCCCACGGATGCCTGGAATGAGAAATGGCCTTCATCGTCCCGCAGCCACAGGGCTCCGGTGCGACTTTCGACAAGTCCGGCAAGGGTGCGGATGGCCCGTTCCGGCAAGGGGGGGTCCTCGTTGAGGTTGCTGAAGGTCTCGGTCATCTTCAGCCACTCGTCGCGGTAATCGTACTTGTAGTCAAAGAAATTCTGGCTGACGAACATCATGACCCGTGCCCGGAACCAGCTGGAGGCCATCAGCAGCACAAACAGGAGCACGAAGGCAGCGATGAACACCACCTGCAGGCCTTCCCCCCACTCCCCCCCGGCAAGCCGGACATAGTAGCCCCCGATCGCGACGATCAGCAGATAGATGCCCGCGAAGACCAGCGTGCCGGCGTGAAAGACAAAGGTGCGTGACAGCTGCAGCTGGACGGGCTGACGCCGGGCGTTGATCAGGTTGACGGCGAAAAGGGGCGTCAGCAGGGCGTTGACCGCGCCACGGGCGTCCCAGAGTCCGCTGGCCATACGGTTGAAGAGCAGTGCATCCGCATAGAGAAGGAATTCATAGAGGAAAACGCCAGTGATGCCGAAGCACAGATAGCGGATACTGGAACGCCCATAGGCCGAGGCATTGCGCCAGATCTGTTCCAGCACGCTGATTCCCAGCAGCGAAATGGCAAGCTGTGCGAACAGCATCGCCCGCGCTGACAGCAGGTTTATATCCAGTGCCCATCCTGTCAGGGCGGAAACGATGAGGACGGCCAGAATCGTGAGCAGAGCACCACTGGCAAACAGCAACAGCCGGCGGGAGAACAGGCTGTGATCCCGGGCATCGCGGATCAGCGCGAAGAGCACCAAGATCCAGGCGCTGTTACGGGCGAGTTCGATAACATAGCGCAGGGCGAATTCGGGCCAGCCCCAAAGGGTCTGCGCCACGATAGCAATGGCCCAGAGTGCGGTTAGGCTGGCGGCCAGAAACAGGGCCCTGTCGGTACCCCGACGCAGGTAGCGGCAGGCGGTAAAGCCTGCGAGGACACTATAGACCCCCGCCGCCGCAAGGTGGCTGACAACACCGAACTCCAGCAACTGTTACTCCCTTTGCTCATTCGGAGTCGCGGGCGTTCAGGACTGGTACCGAAGCTCGCGATAGTAACGGAAAATCGTCTCCAGGCGGCGTTCCGGCTCGAACTGGAAACGCTGGGCGAACTGGCGACCATCAATAATGACAGGATACTTGAAAAAATCCATCAGATAGGGTGGGAAACGTCTCATATTGAGAGCCCGAAGCAGGGTGCGGGGCAGCATCGGGGGGATGGAGGGAACGGGAATCGGCCGACAGCCGCAGGCCTCCAGTGCATCGCGGTAGTCCACCCAGTCCTGGGGTGCGACATTGAAGATGCCCGTGTGCGGCTGGCGGTAGGCCGTTTCGATCGCGCGAGCCATGTCCTCGCTGTGGATGAACTGCATCATGGGCGAGAAACCGGCCATGACCGGCGCATTGTGCGAGGCCAGGAGATTGCTGATGGTGTTGCGCACACCTGGGCCCACGATGTTGCACGGCCGCAGGATGGTGATGTTGAGATCCGGGTTCCGCCAGAGATAGATGGTGGCCAGGTTCTCCAGCTCCACGGAATCCACCAGATCCATGCTCAGCCCGGCGCTCTTGAGTGGGTAGGATTCGTCGATCAGTGCGGGATTGAACGCATTGGCACCGTAGACATGATAGGTGGACAGGACGATGACCCGGCGTACGCCATAGCGGTCACTGAGCGACAGAAGCCGGTCGGTGCCCAGCACATTGGCGTTGTAGCGGCTCATCCGGGTCCCCTGGCTGGACATGATGCGACCGAGGTGGACAACGCCGTCAAAGCGGTAGCGCCGGAATAGATCCTCGAAACCACGTTTCTGGAAGTCCACCCGGTAACTGGCGACGTCGGGGCCGAGCCAGACCTCCTCGCGGAAGTCCACGGCAACGATCCGGTAATCCGCCCGCAGGCGCTGTATGACCTGCTGGGCCAGGGCACCGCCGGCACCGGTAACCAGCAGGGTGGGCCTGTTCTCCGCTGAACCGCTCAAAACACCCGCTCCCGTTCGCTCAGGCCCTGGTCGATCAGATCACTGATGGCACTGCGGACCCTGTCCACATGCCGCGCCATGATCTCTTCGGTCATTTCCGGGTCCGGCTGGAAGTGCATGGGTTCGCCGAAGCGCAGCAGCACCCGGCTCGGGAGAACCACAGGTGCGGCGACGGGCACATAGGGGACGCCGAGCCAGCGTGCCAGAGGACGGACGTTACCGAACGCCGGCATGGTTTCCTCACAGCCAACAACCCCGACAGGAACAACGGTGGCGTTGTGCTCCATCGCCAGACGCATGAAGCCGCTGCCAAAGCGCTTGAGCTGGTAGCGCTCGCGGTAGGGCTTACCGGAGCCCCGGATGCCCTCCGGGAAGATGATCACCGCTTCGCCGTTTTCCAGCATGCGGGCGCAATTGGCAGGGTCACCGAGAACGGCCCCTACCTGGTTCAGCAGGTTGCCCAGCCAGGGCACGGTGGGGAAGAAGCGTTCGATCATGGCGCGGGGCAGGCGGGGGTTCCTCGCCCGGTTGGCGAGGGTGTACCCGATCATGAGGCCATCCAGGGGCAGCTGGCCGCTGTGGTTGGCCACCAGCAGTACTGGCCCTTCGTCCGGTACGCGCTCTTCACCCCGGCTGTCCACCCGGAACCAGTAATCGTGGATGGGCCGGACCAGTGTCATACCGATCTTGGCGGCGTCCTCCTGAAAGCCCCAGGGATCATGGCCAAGGCTGCCGGTGACCTTGCGCATGCGATCCACCTGACGGTCGACCGCCTCGGGCACAATCCGTTTCTTCAGATACTGTCTCAGTTTCATGCCGGGCCCCGGGTTCAGGTATAATGGGATTCTCACAGAAAGCATGCGCCGGAGTCCAAGCCCATGGCGGAAAATAAAGACGAAGACCCCAGCACTGAAACCAGCCATGAACAGCAGCAGATGGCCGAGCGGATCAAGGATTCCGCCCGCCAGATCTGGCTGGCGGGGCTGGGAGCCTATACCAAGGCGGAGGAGGACGCAGGCCGGTTCTTCGAGCGTCTGGTCAAGGAGGGCGAGGACATTGAGGAACGCACCCGTGGGGTCGTCAACCGGCAGGTTAAAGCCGTTGAGGACAGTGTGGACGGAGTTCGGGAACGCGCTTCCGGTACCTGGAACCGGCTGGAATCCGTGTTTGACGAACGTGTTTCAAAGGCACTGGATCGGCTGGGTATTCCTGCGCCTGGGCGGGTCCGTGACCTGGAGCATCAGGTACAGCACCTGCAGGACGAGGTGGAAAAGCTGCGCAGAGAGCTGGAACAGCAGCGCGGTGACTGAGCCCGCCTAGAGATAGTCCTCGCTCATCGCCTCCAGTGCCTCGCGCTCCTCGGCACGCAGGTAGGGGGCGACCAGAACCATGACCTGGTAGACACCCCGCCCCAGATCCACCGAATCCTTCTGGTTCAGGTGTGACAGCATCTCGAAGCTCAGCCAGTAGGTCAGGGTCAGCACGATCTGGTGGCACAGGGCCTCCACTTCCCGGTCGCTTGCCGAGAGGATGCCCTGTTCACGGAAACTGGCGCAGATACGGCGCGTGGCCTGGTACTTCTGTTTCACAATGCGCTGGAAGCGCGGCTGCAGGACCGGGTAGCGGGAGAGGACATTGACCAGATCCTGGTAGAGAAAGCGGTAGCGGGCGATGGTTTCGAACAGCAGATGCAGGAACAGCCACTGGTCGTCCACCGAGATTTCGACCTCCGGTACCGCAAGCAGCTCCTGGATCTCGTGTTCATAGCGGTCGTAGAGCTCGGTGACGATCTCACTCTTGCTCTTGAAATGGTAATACAGGTTGCCCGGGCTGATGTCGATCTCGTCAGCGATCTGCAGCGTGGTCACGTTGGACTCCCCGTCCGCGTTGAACAGCTCAAGGCTGGCGTCGAGGATCCGATCACGGGTCTTGCGCTTCATGCGGCCGCACCATCCCAGTGCTCGGTTTACCGGCGAAAGTCAGCCCATACCGGACAGTGGTCGGAGGGCTTGGTCATACTCCGGATACTGTAGGAAATACCACCGTCTGTCACGCGCTGGGCCAGGGCATCCGTCGCCAGGATCAGGTCGATCCGCAGGCCACGCTTGGGATCCCGCTCAAACCCACGGCTGCGGTAGTCAAACCAGCTGAAGTCGTCATCGGTCTCGGGGTAGAGATGGCGGTAGACATCGTTCAGCCCCCAGCTCTTGACCTGCTGCAGCCATTCCCGTTCTTCCGGCAGGAAGGAGCACTTGCCTTCGCGCAGCCAGCGCTTGCGGTTGTCCTCACCAATGCCCACATCAAGATCGGTGGAGGAGATATTGAGATCCCCCATCACCATCAGCGGGTGTTCGGGTGAATACTGCTCCCGCAGCAGGCGCTGGAGATCCTGGTAAAACCGCTCCTTGGCGGGGAACTTGGTGGGGTGATCCCGGCTTTCCCCCTGTGGGAAATAGCCATTGATGACCGTCACTGTTTCATCCCCCACCGGAATGTCCGCCGTGATCAGCCGGCGCTGGGCATCGTCGTCGTCCCACGGGTAGCCACGCTGGACACGTACCGGCTCATTCCGGCTCATCAGCGCCACACCGTAGTGGCCTTTCTGGCCGAACCAGTTCACGTGATACCCCAGCTGTTCCACCTCCGCGGCGGGAAACTGGTCATCCGCAACCTTTGTTTCCTGAAGCCCGATCACATCGGGCTGGTAATCGTTCACGAGCTGCTCGAGCTGGTGCATCCGTGCGCGGATGCCATTCACGTTAAAGGTAACGAAGCGCATGAGGTCCGGGTCTTTCTGCATGTGTGCGAAGTCGGTGTCCAACGGCGCCATACCCTACCACAGCTCGACCGCGGGTGCAGGGACTCAGTGGCAGCCGGGCGCGTTTTCATGCTCATAGCGGATGTGCGCCCTGTGATTGTCCTCGGGATTGCGAAGAATGTTGGTGAGCCCATGGAAATCAGTGAGCTGGCGCTTATCGTTGAAGGCAAGGTGAAGGGGGTCCACGAACCAGCTGGAGACCCAGCCCGCCACGCTGATGCGGAACACATGCTCCCCATCCAGGGCCTGCATTTGTGCGGGTTCGGCATCGAAAGCGTAGAACTTGCCCCTGGTGGGAACCAGGAACTGGATGCGGACATCCTCACCGTCCTCGACCAGGGTTTCCCAGTTCTGGCGCACCATAACCTCAAATCCGGCGTCGATCACACCATTATCCGGGGCCTTGATGCGATAGCTGGACTCGTCTCCGCTGCTGGCACGGTAGCGGATCCGCACCCGTCCATTTTCCGGGTTGCGAACCTGCATGCGCTCACCGAAGCGCTGATCTTCCAGCGTGAAGCTCGGACGCGAGGGGGTATCACCATAATCCAGGGTTTTCTGGGCGATGATGTCACCCTTCGGGTCGCGGTAGGTCACTTGGTGTTCACGGGGCGCCCAGAACCCATTACGGCATTCGCCGGTCTGACGGTGCTGTTCGGTATAGACGATTTTCCCGGAATCAAGGGATTCGGCGCTACCGCTGAAGCGGATTTCCTTCTCCGCCGATGCCGTGATCGTGATCCCGGCCAGCAGCAATCCGGCCAGAAAGCGGTTACCAGCGTTGTTCATAGAGAGGCACTTCCTCAATGGATTCCAGCCACTGGCTGATACGCACCAGCACAGGGTATATCAGCCCCCAGCCAACGCCGATGGCCACGATGCCCCAGAGGCCGTAACCGATCTCGATGGTGCCGACGCTTTCAGCCGCAGCGTAAGCGAGAGCGCCCGCGAACGGTGGCAGACCAAAGAGTACCAGCCGGTAATGACGCATCCAGTAGAGGCAGTGGTTCACGGCGGTGGCAAAAACCGCCCAAAGCATGACCAGCCATACCGGAATCATGCCGCTGGCATAGGCGCCTTCGTGGCCGGGGAAGCTGAGAATGCCGAGGTTCTGGTGGAGAACATCCAATACGCTGCCGAGCACAGTGGCCATGAGGATGAAGCGGAATTCGCGCTGCGGAAAGGCGCTGATGAACATCAGGTGGGCAGCGACCACGGCCACGCCGGCGAGAGCCGCCAGCTGGCCGGGATACAGCACGGCCACGAACCACCCGAGTTGGAAGAGGATGAAGTTCGCGAGACTGCGCATGCTCAGGTTCTCCCATCGGTGAGGTCGCCGGCGGCTACGATGCAGGAGCGGCGGTTGTCTGGCTTGCCCATCAGAAGCTGGATGTTGCCGATGCGCCGCTCCGCGAATCCAGCCTCGCAATAGGCGAAGTAGTACCGCCACAGGCGGATGAACGCGTCAGAGTACCCGAGGCTGCGGATGGCGTCACGGTTGGCTTCAAAGCGTTCCCGCCAGCAGGCGAGGGTGCGTGCGTAATGCAGGCCAATGTCCTCGGCATGGCTGAAGACCAGGTCCGAGTGGTCCCGTACTGCGCCCAGTATGGCGCCCAGCGATGGGATGAAGCTGCCCGGGAAAATGTAGCGCTGGATGAAGTCCACGTTCTTCAGGGCACGCTCGTATCGCTGCTCAGGGAGTGTGATTGCCTGGATCAGGGCGAGGCCGTCCGGTTTGAGCAGCGCGCTGAGCTGTTCCATGTATTCGCCAAGAAACTGCGGCCCCACCGCCTCGATCATTTCGATGGAGACGAGTTTATCGTAGGTCCCTTCAAGGTTGCGGTAATCCTCGTAGAGCAGCGTTATGCGGTCATCCAGACCCTGAGCCGCAATCTGTTCCCGGGCCCATTCGTACTGCTGGGCGGAGATCGTTGTGGTGGTCACATGGCAGCCATAGTGCTGTGCCGCGTGGAGGGCGAAACCGCCCCAGCCGGTGCCGATTTCCACCACCTGGTCCCCTGGGCGCAGATCCAGCTTCTGGCAGATCCGGTCCAGCTTGTAGCGGGAGGCCTCTTCCAGAGTACTTTCCGCAGAGGGGAAGATGGCGGCGGAGTACATCATGGTTGGGTCGAGGAAGCGCTCGAAGAGGTCATTGCCGAGGTCGTAGTGTGCCTCGATGTTCTTGCGCGCGCCGGTGCGTGTGTTGCGGTTGAGCCAGTGGAGGGAGCGCCGGGCCGGCCGGGTTACCCAGGAGACCCGGTCCTCGAACCCGTTCATGCGGTCGTTGTTACGGGCAAAGAAGCGCAGAAGACCCGTCAGGTCGGGGGAGTCCCAATCTCCGGCCACATAGGCCTCGGCGGCGCCGATGCTGCCACCGGAGACCATGTCCCGCCAGGCGGAGGCGTCGTGTACGGTCAACTGCACCGGATGGTGTAGACCGTCGTCGCTGCCGAACCAGCTCTCACGGTCGCCTTCAACCACGCGCAGCTGACCCTGTTCGAGATTGCGCAGCGTTGCCGTAACCAGGACGCGAGCCCAGTGATCGACGGGCGCCAGTGATGAGCGCGGTGCTGTTATTTTCAGGTTTTCCATGATGTTACCGTTCCAAACTGATCCGATGATGCATTGGCTGGCACGCCCAGTGCCGGTTCCAGATTGCTGGCGGAGGCACCCTCCCACTGGGGGTGATCGTGGAAGACCGCCCCCTTACGCCAGAGCCGGAGGGCGTTGAGGTGAATGCCAAGGCTGGCTTTCAGGGTCTCCGCCGGGAAGCGCCGCAGCGCACGTCCCGCCACTTCCGGGGTGAGGGGCTGACGGTCGGTGGCCAGTGTGGCATCGAAGACCCGGCCCTCATGGCCACGTACCGTCATGTGCACACGCAGCGCTTCGGGATGGAACCCGAACAGCCATTCGTAATCCTGTTCCATGGGGTTGAAGGGTGAGACATGGAACTGCTTGGCGAAACGGTAGCGACGGCTCTGCCACCCGTTACCTGTTTCCGTGATACTGCCGCCCGAAAGCACGTAGCTGTGGCGCTGCTCCCAGGGCGTATTGGTGATCTGGGCCAGTATGGCCTCGGGCACCGGGTTCCTCTGGGCGTCCGCGTCCCGGGCGTAGCAGAAGTAGAAGCTCACCGGATTGAAGATCCAGCCCCAGTAACGCGGATGGGTGATGAGCTCGATCGGCCCGGTGGGGCGGTTGCCGGTGGCAATCTCAACATGACGGCGTACAGCCCCGTCCAGTGATCCGTTACCGGGCTGGAAATAGTCGCGGCGCCGGAACCAGACCCGGTTCGGGCGCCTTGTTGAGATGCCGGGGTTAAGACCCTCCAGCCTGTCCCATTCGTCCAGGCGCACGGCGTACATCCCCATGGGATACTCAAAGTCATGCCGTACCGGCATCATCCGCCGGTGGCGGATGCTGCCTTCGAGAAATCCGCTCTTGAGAGGCTCAGCACTCATTCCAGTGTTTCTCCCAGTGCTTCACAAACGCGCAGGGCGCTGCGCACGCCATCCTCGTGGAACCCATTGAACCAATAGGCACCACAGTAATGAGTACGATGGTGGCCCCCGATCCGTTCATAGCGGCTTTGGGCATTGATGCCCTCCAGGGTGAAGCGCGGGTGCGAATAGCTGAACCGCTTGATGATGCGGGAGGGATCAATGGCATGCGTGCGGTTCAGCGTCACGCAGAAAGTCTCTGGGGCGTCGCGGAAATTCTGCAGGATGTTCATGTTGTAGGTGACGGAAACCGGCTCATCCGCCGACTCTGGCAGATGGTAGTTCCAGGCGGCCCAGGCACGGCGGCTGCGGGGCAGTACCGAGGGGTCTGTATGCAGGACCACGTCATTGGGCTGGTAGGGCAGTGCGCCCAGGATGGTGTTTTCCGCTTCCGTGGCGTCCGACAGCATAGCCAGTGCCTGATCGGCATGGCTGGCGATGATGACCTGGTCAAAACGTTCATTGCCGCGCCTCGAGGTCAGTGTGACCCCTTCCGCGTCCCGGGTGACGGTATTAACCGGCGTATTGGTGTAAACGCGTTGCCCCAGGGGCGCGGTCATCGCCGGGATATAGGCCTCGGAGCCGCCCTGGATGACCCGCCATTCAGGCCTGTCGGAGACGGACAGCATGCCGTGGTTGTTAAAGAACCGCAGGAAGAAACGCACCGGGAAACGGTCCATATCGCTCTCCGAAGCGGACCAGATCGCGGCTCCCATGGGTATGATGTAATGCTGCCGGAAATACCGCGAAAACCCATGGCGCTGCAGGTAATGACCCAGTGTTTCCGTCTCTGCGATCCGATCGTTGGCCAGGTCGTCCCGGGTAAGACGGTTGAAGCGCAGGATTTCGCCGACCATTCCCAGGAACCATGGATTGACCAGATTGCGGCGCTGGGCAAACAGCGCGTTCAGGCTGGTGCCGTTGTACTCGAGACCCGTGGCGCCTCCGTGCACGCTGAAGCTCATGGTCGAGGTTTCCGAGGCAATGCCCAGCTGATCCATGATCCGGATGAACCCCGGGTAAGTCCAGTCGTTGTAGACGATGAAGCCGGTATTCACCGGCCAGCTCCGGCCGCCGGCTTCAACGTGTTCGGTGTTGGTGTGGCCACCCAGTTGATGCTCGGCCTCGTAGAGATGAACCTCGTGCCGGCGGCTCAACAGCCAGGCGCAGACAAGTCCCGAGATGCCACTGCCGATGACGGCAATTCGCTGTGGTTCAGTCATGGAAGTGATCAGTCGTTTGATTCCTTGGCGTTACGGGACATGGCCGCCGCCATACGGTCCCGCAGTGACCGTGGCAGACAGGCGAACAGCTTGAGCATCAGCGTGAACCGTCTGGGGAAGTGGATATCCGGCCTGTGTCGCGTCAGGTCCCGAACCATGATGCGCGCGGCATCCTCCGCCTCCATCAGGAAGGGCATCGAGAAATCATTCTGGTCGGTAAGCGGTGTGCGCACGAATCCGGGGGAGATCAGTGACACGTCGATCCCTTCTCCCGCCAGGTCAGCGCGCAGCGATTCCGCAAGGTAGGCCAGGCCCGCCTTGGAGGCGCCATAGGCTTCCGCACGGGTGAACGGGAACCACCAGGCGGAGGAGCCGACCACTGCCAGCAGGGGGTGGCGCTCCCGGTTCCGGCTGGTCCGGAGTACCGGCAGAACGGCCTCAATCGCCCGGGCTGTGCCGACAATGTTGGTGTTGACCACCCGGGCGACCAGCTCCGCGTCGAAATCCGACACATCCATGTATTCACAGGTGCCCGCGTTGAGAATGGCCCAGTCAATGGGCGCCATGGCGTGCAGCTGCTCGCGGAAGTAGCGGCAGTCCTGGGGGCTGGTCACGTCTCCCGCCAGGGGGGTGACCGCGTTACCGTATTCAGCCACGATCTCATTGAGCCTGTCGCGGTTGCGCCCGGTTGCAATGACCCGGTGCCCCTGGCGGACAAGTTCGGCGAGAACCGCCAGCCCGATGCCCGAAGTAGCGCCGGTGAGCCACACCGTCAGATTGGTGGTGTTGTGCTCGTTGCTCATACCGCTCTGCTCCTGATCCACTGAATGATCCGGCCGAGCACCGGAATGTTCTCGTAGAGAAGCTCGCCCGCGTCGTAGTAGTCGCGGTGGAAGACGATCAGATCATCCTGCCCCTTCAGGAGGCTCACCCCTTCGACGATGAAAGACCGGCCATGGGCCAGTTTGGGGTGCTCCAGCGTCATACTCCAGGGCAGCATGACGCTGTGGGCATTGCTTGCCGGCTCACCGAAATCGAACTCACAGCTGGTGACATTGACATAGGCCGAGCGCAGATACTGCGCCAGTGATTCCGTACCCCGGCGCTCCACCAGTGGGTCCCGAAACAGGACTCGGTCGTGGTAGCACTCCTCCATCAGGGCCTCAATGTCCGGAGGTGCACGATTGAACAGCGACTGGAAGCGCGCGACCTGTTTACTGCTCAGCGTCATGGCCATGCCTCTGTCGATCCCTTTCCAGGGTTTCCTGATAAACCGCTTTGGGAATGGGTTTCAGGTTATGGATGATGCCGGCCTTTTCCATCAGCCAGAGCAGGTAGAAGGTGATGTCGATCTCCCACCAGCGAAAGCCCTGGCGTGCGGATGTCGGGCAGCGGTGGTGATTGTTGTGCCAGCCCTCGCCGAGGGTGAGCAGGGCCAGCCAGAAATTGTTGCGGCTGTCGTCAGAGGTCTCGAAGCGCCTCCGGCCCCATACGTGGGCCAGGGAATTGATGGAGACAGTGCCGTGGAAGACCGCCACGGTTGAGATGAAGAAGCCCCAGATCGTCAGCTGGGGGCCGTTGGTGCCAAGGGCCGGAGCCCAGGCGGCCAGAGCCTCACCCAGCGCGTAGATGCCAACCACGCAGACCAGCGGAACAATGGCGTCAAAACGGTTCAGGAACCGGAGCTCCGGGTAGCGGGCCCAATCCCCAACCCGGCGGTAATCAGTCAGAAAAGCCGCGTCACAGGTAAACCAGCCCACGTGGGACCACCAGAACCCCTGCTGCTCTGGGGAGTGGAGATCCTTGTCGGTATCCGAGTGCTGGTGATGATGGCGGTGATGGGCGGCCCACCAGAGTGGTCCACGCTGCACGGCGCTACTGCCGATCACCGCGAAGATGAACTGCCAGAAGCGGTTGGTACTGAAAGTCTTATGGGCAAAGTACCGGTGATAGAAGCCGGTTATCGCGAACATGCGCAGCACGAAGAAACCGATGGCGAACCAGACGGCAAAGGGACTCACGCCGACCCAGATCACCCCCAGGCATGCCAGGTGCAGGCCAATGAAGGGGATGATCCGGATCCAGTTGAGCCGGGTGCTGCTGGCATCAATGTGTTCAGCGCCCGCTTCGGAGTCGAACCACCTGAGGAAGCTGTAAAGGAGATTGCGTGCCTGTGCCATGATATTCCGACCTTGGGATTCTGTAACCGCTATTGCGCTGATGCGACCATCATACAACGACCTATACGCCGGTGTAGTAGGGGCGGATCAAAAACGCGGCTGGGGGGCGGGGCAATAGGGGAGATTGGGAGAATCAATCATGCCCGTAGAGGCTCGGGCAGTCTGTAGAAATGGACGATGGTGCTGTCAGCGAACTTCTGGAAGAAGGTGGACATGTCCGTAATGCGCTCCAGGTGGCGCTTACCGGTCACCGCGTCGCGCGCAAGGACCTGTATGCCGTCGAAGTGGTCGCGAATGTGGGAGAAACGGGCATGCATGGTGCAGGTCACAATCTCCTGAACCGGGGCCTCAAGGGCACGGGAGAGGTAGTGACGGTGGGCCTCAATGGCCTCGGGATCCAGCCCCTCCCGGGTGTCGACGTGCTTCAGACGGACCCGGTCCACCACACAGCGCGAACAGCTGGCCGGGTTGGCGCGGGCCTTGCGCCGGAAAGCCTCCCAGAAAAAAGTGTCCGTGATGTCCGCGAAGTTGCGGATGTCGCCAAGGCAGTCGTCCACCCAATCAAGTACGTCCCTGTCCTCAAGCACTTCATTGATTGCTTCCCGCAGCAGCCAGTCAAAGCCCAGCGCCGTCTTGTGGGCATAGACCTTGCGGTACATCTGGTAGCGGGAATAGACGAAGTCCTCGAGTGCCCCCAGCCCTTTCTGGGTGACAGCCAGTCCCAGCCAGGGGGAGTCCAGGCTCCAGCCGAAGCGCAGGTTGTTCAGCAGGTGATCCAGGTTGAAACCACCAATGGTCACCGAGGAATGGAAGCCGTCCCGCAGCATGTAGTCGGCGCGGTCGGCATCGATCTCGCCAGAGACCACCGAGGACAGCAGATCCATCACCAGGCGTGGGACCGCGCTCGTCTCAAGGGCGCCGGCGTGAGCGTCCGGGCCGGCGATAAAGGCCCAGAAGGTGTGGGCGTGCTGCTGGAAGCGTTCGCTGGGCGCGGGCTCGGTGGTCTCCATGACGCCGAGCACATCCTGGATCTCAATGCCGGAACGTCCCGGCAGGTCCATATCCGAGAGCACTTCCCAGGCAATGCGCACCGAGTAGTGCTCGTGCTCCAGTACATCTGGCAGTTCAGGATAGAAGGTGCTGGCATCGATGCCCGCCCAGAGCTGATCAAAGCGCCCCGGAGCCTGCATCAGCTGCTGGATGCGGTCGGCCTGGTTGAACTGGTGCGAGAAACTGGAATGACCACTGTCGTGGAGCAGGCAGGCCAGACGGATGACCTTGGCCATGTAGTCGATCGCATCCAGCTGCTCAAATGTCAGTTCGGGATGGCGGCTGAGCTGGCGTTCTCGCAGGTAGGCGTCCATCATGGCGCGGAACATCCGGTCACCCACGTGCATCACGCCAATACTGTGCAGGAAGCGTGAGTGGGTGGCGCCGGGAAACACCAGACTCAGAATGTCATTCTGGCAGATGTTGCGCAGGCGCTGGAAAAGACGGTGGTCAATGACATCCACCTCATGGCGGTGGAGCCGTATGCCACCATGGACAGGGTCCATGATCAGCTTGTCGTAGGCACCGAGCAGGTCATCCAGGGCACTTCGCGTCATCGGGCTTTCCGCTTGCCTAAGTTGCGCAACAGGGCCAGACTCTAGCACATCAGCCGCGCCCGCGTACCGCCGCGCCGGGCGGGATATTCGCTGTCTTTGGGAGCGGTGCCCATGGCCACCCGCACGGAACACATTCTCATCATTGATCCGGAGGCTGACAGCCGCAATGAGCTGTGCCGCCACCTTCAGGTCCGTGGGTATTACGTGACCGCATGTGAAAGCCTGATGGAGGGGGTTGCCAGTCTGAGTGCGACACCACCGGATCTGATCTTTGCCGATCTGCCGGCTGCCCATATCAGCGATCTTGCGCGCGAGGCCACGAGCGGCGGCGTGGAGGCGCCCGTGATCGCACTGAGCGGTGCCAGCACAGCGGATGAAGTGGTTGCAGTCATGCGGGCAGGCGCCTCGGAAGTGGTGCTTAAGCCCCTGGATGACAAGAATGCCGTGGACGACGCGCTGGCCAAGCTTTTTGAACGGATACGGGTGGCCCGACTCAACGAGGTCTACCGTGAGGAACTGGAACGCAAGAATCTGAACCTGCGCGAGGGGATCTCCGAGCTGCGTGCGGACCAGAGTGCCGGGCGCAAGGTACAGATGAAGATGCTCCCCGACCCGGACCAGTCAATGGCCGGGGTACACATGACGCACTGCATCCAGCCATCGTTGTACCTCAGCGGTGATTTCCTGGATTACATGAAGCTTGATGAGCACCTGAGCCTGGTCTACATCGCCGATGTGTCCGGGCACGGGGCCAGCAGCGCCTTCGTAACGGTACTGCTCAAAAACCTCACCAACCGCCTCCAGCGCAATCTGCGGCGCGGCTCCAGTGAGGACATCCTGGATCCGGAGCGGTTCCTTCAGAGGGTCAACCATGAACTGCTGGAAACCGGTCTGGGTAAACACGTGACCCTCTTTGTGGGCCTGGTGGACACCCAGGCCCGTGAACTGCGTTACTCCGTGGGTGGCCACTTCCCCATGCCGATCCTCCTGGATGGGAATGGCGCACGCTTCCTTGAGGGCAGCGGCCTCCCTGTAGGGCTGTTCAACAAGCCCGACTGGGCCCATTACAGTGAGCGGCTGAACCCCGGCTTCCGGTTGATCCTGTTCTCGGACGGCATTCTTGAAGTGATCGATGCCCCCAGTCTGGACGAGAAGGAAAAACGGTTACTTGAACTCGTGCAATCTGGACGTCACACTGTCGAAAGACTCAGTGAGTCGTTACAGATCGAGGCAATGGACGAACTTCCCGATGACATTGCCATAGTGACGGTGACCGACGGACGTGCTGCTGATGAGTGATTGCAAGATTCTGCAGGCTCAGGAGCGGGGTATTTACGTACTCAAGTTCATCGGAGAAGTACGTCTCAATCTTTGCTCAACGCTGGACCAGATCATTGATGACATGTTCGGAAACCCCGAGTTCCGGACTGTGGTGGTGGATCTCACCGAGACGGAAGTGATCGACAGCACCACACTCGGGCTGCTGGCCAAAATCGCCATGGCCTCCGAGGAACGCAGCCACTTCCTGCCCACGCTGATCACCACCAACCCTGACGTCACCCGCATCATCCATTCCATGGGTTTCGACCGCATCTTCCTGATCGTGCGCGAACCGGCACGGGATCCCCAGGAACTTGAGGAGATTCCGCTCATGCGCGCCAGTGAGCAGGAAGTGCGGGACAAGGTCCTGGATGCGCACCGGACCCTGATGAGCATGAACCATCACAATCAGGAACAGTTCCAGAATCTGGTGCGTGCCCTGGAATGCGAAGCCCCCTGAACCCATCTGAACAAACCGAATAAGCCCGCTTCATGGAGAACGCGATTCAGACCACTGTGTTGGGTGGTGGCAGTTTCGGCACCGCCATGGCCCAGGTACTGGCCGAGAACGGGCATCCCGTCCGACTCTGGATGCGCAGTGCCGAGCAGGCAGAGGCCATCCGCCACACCCGCATCAACCACCAGTATTTCCCGGAACTCGAGCTGGACTCGCTGGTTGAACCCACCACCGACATGGGTGGTGCCATCGAGCAGGCAGAGCTGGTGTTCGTGGCACTGCCCAGCAAGGTCTTCCGTGATGTGATCCGAAACGCTGCCGGCCATTTCCGCGACCAGCAGATGGTGGTCAGCCTCACCAAGGGGATTGAGCGCGACGGTTTCCGGCTCATGAGCCAGGTACTGAAGGAAGAGCTGCCCGGCACCCGGGTGGGGGTCCTGAGCGGGCCCAACCTGGCCGGCGAGCTCGTCCAGCATGAGATTACCGCTTCCGTGATCGCTTCCGAGGACCGGGAACTGCGGGAGCGTGTCCAGCAGGCCCTGGGGAACGCCTATTTCCGTATCTATGCCAACCTGGATGTGTACGGTGTTGAGCTTGGCGGCGCACTCAAGAACATCTATGCGGTGGTTTCCGGCCTGGCCGATGCCAGGGGTATGGGCGAGAACACCAAGTCCATGCTGATTACCCGCAGCCTGGCGGAAATGAGCCGCTTTGCCGTGAGCATGGGGGCCAACCCCATGACGTTCCTGGGGCTGGCCGGCGTCGGGGACCTGATCGTGACGTGCAGCTCCAGTCTGAGCCGCAATTACCGGGTCGGCTATGCCGTCGGGCAGGGCAGCACTCTGGATGAGGCCGTGACGGAGCTCGGGCAGGTGGCAGAGGGGGTCCGGACCCTGGAGCTGGTCCACGAGAAAGCCATCGAGCTGGACGTCTACATGCCCCTGGTACGGGGGCTCTACCAGATCCTTTACCGGGGAGCTTCCATCACCGATGTGGTGGGAGCGCTCATGAATGCCACCCAGAACAGCGACGTGGAGTTCATTCTGCCCCGTCAGGGCGAGGGTTCCGCCATCTGATCAGCCCTGGCGCACGAGGCGTTCCAGGGTGTCCAGGGCCTGCTCCAGTGCGGCATAAGGGGTATAGAAGTGGGGCGAGAACCGTACCCCGCTGCCGCGGCTGGCGCTGATAACCCGCTGCTGGGCCAGCCGGTCACAGAGATGGCGATTGTCCAGCCCATCGACCTGTACGGTGTAGATGCCCAGCCGGCGCTGTGGCTCCGGGGGCGTCACGGGGGTAATGCCCTTAATGCGATCCAGACCGCTCGCCAGGCGGCTCACGCGCTGGTCAATCAGGCTCCTGACCTGATCCAGTCCCACTTCAAGCAGCAGACCGGTGCTGGCCTCAAGGGCATGAGCTGCGAGCAGATTGGGGCTGCCGCACTCAAAGCGCCGTGCGTCCGGAGCCGGGGCCCAGTCCTTACGGTCGAAGTTACCGGGGTCGGCAACCATGTGCCAACCGTATTCATAGAGTTTCAGTGACTCCCGCCATTCCGGTGCTACATAGAAAAAGGCCAGGCCTTCGGGTCCCAGCATCCACTTGTGGCCATCCGCCATGGCGAAATGGGCGCCCGCGGCCTGGACATCCAGCGGCTCGGCACCGGCACTCTGGATGGCGTCCAGACAGAACAGGATGCCATGGCTGTCACAGAGCGCGCCCAGATGGGCGGCGTCAAGACGCAGGCCGGTGCCATACTGGACTGAACTGACCGACATCAGGCGGGTTCTGTCAGTGATCAGGTCCTCAATCGCGCCTTCCGGTGTGACGTCCTGGCGGTCGATATCCGCCACCCGTATGCGGACGCCACGGCTCACAAGGGACTCCCACACAATCCGGTTGGAGGGGAATTCCTGGCTCGTGATGATGATTTCATCCCCTTCATGCCAGTCCAGGCCAGCCGCAACCATGGAAAGCGCTTCGGAGGTGTTCTTGCACAGGGCGATGTCCTGCGCGGACGGTGCATTGATCAGCCGGGCCAGGTTGTGCCTGAGCTGGTCCTCAACCGTGAGCCACTGGGGATAGTGAGTGGCCCCCAGGTGGCTGTTCTCATGGGCGAAGCGGGCAACGGCATCACTGGCACGCCGCGGCCAGGGTGCCACGGCCGCGTGGTTGAGATAGGCAAGCCCCGCCTCAAGCGGGAATTCACTCAGCAGCTGCGTGGCTGAAAAACGCTCCGTCATGCTCCGTCTCCGTCATGTCCGTCATTGAAGGGGAGGGCTCGCACCGCTAGTATCGGACCTGTTCCATGCACTGATTGCGCCGGAGGGCTGCAGATGGGAGAACCCGATTCCCAGGCGGAACTGGCCCGACAATTCGAACACGTCGCCCAGTACGATACAACCGGAAAGGGCCCGCCGGTGGATCAGTGGGATCCGCCGTTCACGGACGACCTGGAACTGTTCATCAACCGTAATGGCCGCTGGTTCTACCAGGGCCGTGAAATCGAACGGCTGGCGCTGCGCCGACTTTTCGCCTCCATCATGCGTCGTGAATCAGATGGTTACTACTATCTTCTAACACCGCACGAGAAGTACCGCATCCAGGTGGAAGATGTTCCCTTCCTCGCACACAGCGTTGAGCAGGAAGGTGAGGGGGATGGGCGCGTTCTCTGGCTGCATACGGATGTGGAGGACCGCTTCCCGATCGGTGACTCGCACCCGCTGATCGTTCGAACGGATGATAAGAGGGGCGAACCCCAGCCCTATGTGATGGTACGGCGCGGGCTCCAGGCCCGGATCGAGCGCAGTGCCTTCTACCACCTCACGGAACTGGCTGAGGAGCGTGCCATCAACGGCGCAACCCACGTCGGGGTGGTCAGTCAGGGCAGTTTCTTTTCCCTGGGCCGGATCGGCTGATCACGGTTTTCAAAGCCGCCATTATTTTCTATCATGGAGTATGGGTGCCTGTATTGAGCAGCACCCTTGCGTCCCGGATCGTCGTAAGTCCCTCTGTACAGGCCGCTGTTCAGCAACACTTTCGATCCACCGCACTATTGTTATTACGACGTTTCTGTCCTATACGCAAGGAGTCAACATGACCGAATCCCGTGTCGTCAGCATCCACTACACCCTCAAGAACGACGAGGGTGAGGTTCTGGATTCTTCCCGCGAGCGTGAGCCGCTCAGCTATCTGGAAGGGGCCCAGAACATCATCAGTGGCCTGGAAGAAGCACTGACCGACAAGGCCCAGGGTGACGAAGCCCAGGTATCCCTGGATCCGGAGAACGCTTACGGCGAAGTCCGCGAAGAACTGGTCCAGCCCGTCCCGAGCTCCGCTTTTGAGGGCGTTGAGAAGGTCGAGCCCGGCATGCAGTTCCAGGCGGAAACGCCCGGCGGCCCGCAGATCGTACGCGTGGTATCCGTTGAGGATGAGACCGTGACCATCGATGCCAACCATCCGCTCGCCGGCCAGCGTCTGCACTTCGATGTTGAGGTGGTTGATACGCGTGAGCCGTCCGACGAAGAGAAAGAGCACGGCCACGTGCACTGAGTCTTTCTCCAAGCACTGAATCAGCAGCGTTTTCAGTGCAACGGACATAAAAAAGGCGACCCGCGGGTCGCCTTTTTTTGTACCTACCCCTTACATATTGGGATAGTTGGGGCCACCGCCCCCTTCGGGGACCACCCACTGGATGTTCTGGGCCGGGTCCTTGATGTCGCAGGTCTTGCAGTGGATGCAGTTCTGCGCGTTGATCTGGAACTTCTTGCCGCTGCCATCCTCGGCATCCACCAC
This sequence comes from uncultured Halovibrio sp., assembly GCF_913056445.1. Lineage (NCBI taxonomy): Bacteria > Pseudomonadati > Pseudomonadota > Gammaproteobacteria > Oceanospirillales > Halomonadaceae > Halovibrio > uncultured Halovibrio sp. The sequence goes on along the minus strand of NZ_CAJXMA010000009.1, from coordinate 13,785 downwards.
CTCGTACACGCCCACCGGGCAGTAACGCTGTGCCGGCTCGTCGTAGGTCGGCAGGTTATCCCGGATGGGAATCTCCGGATCCTTGAGCTGCAGGTGGCAGGGCTGGTCTTCCTCGTGATTGGTGTTCGACATGAACGCCGAGGACAGCCGGTCGAAGGTCAGCTTGTTGTCCGGCTTCGGGTAGTCGATCTTCGAACACTCAGAGGCCGGCTTAAGCGCCGCGTGATCCGGCGTGGTGTCGTGGAAGGTGATCGGCAGGGGCCGGCGCAGGATGTTCTGCTCAAGGAAGGCGATGCCGCCACCGATGACGGTGCCGAACTTATGCATAGCGGGGCTGAAGTTGCGCTCGGAGAACAGCTCCTTAAAGAGCCAGCTGTTCTCGAACTTCTCCGCAAAGGCGGTCAGGTCGTCGCCGCCTTCAGAGCCCTTCTGGATCGCCTCGAAAACCGCTTCAGCGCCCAGCATCCCGGACTTCATGGCGGTGTGCGAGCCCTTGATCTTGGACGAGTTCAGCGTGCCCGCGTCACAGCCCAGCAGCAGCCCGCCGGGGAAATGCATCCGGGGCAGACTGTTGTAGCCGCCCTTGGTGATGGCCCGCGCCCCGTAGGATACCCGCTTGCCGCCTTCCAGGTGCTGTTTGATGGTCGGGTGCGTCTTCATCCGCTGGAATTCCTCGAACGGCGAGACGTAGGGGTTGGAGTAGGACAGGTCGGTGATCAGCCCGACATAGACCTGGCCGTTTTCCAGGTGATACAGGAACCCACCCCCGGTGGAGCCGCTCTCGGACAGCGGCCAGCCGGCGGTGTGCACCACCAGCCCGGGTTCGTGGTTGGCCGGGTCGATGTCCCACAGCTCCTTGATGCCAAGGCCGTAGTGCTGCGGGTCCTTGCCCTCGTCCAGGTTGAACTGCTGCAGCAGGTCCTTGCCCAGGTGCCCCCGGCAGCCTTCGCTGAACAGGGTGTATTTCGCCCGCAGCTCCATGGGTGGCATGTAGCCGTCCTTGTGGTTGCCCTCGGCGTCGACGCCGAACTCGCCGGTGAGGATGCCCTTGACCACGCCATCCTCGTACAGGACTTCGGCGGCCGGGAAACCCGGATAGATCTCGACGCCCAGCTGTTCGGCCTGCTCGCCGAGCCAGCGGCACAGGTTGGCCAGGCTGATGATGTAGTTGCCATGGTTGTGCATGTTCTTTGGCACAAAGGCGTTGGGCGCCTTGCGGGCACTGTCGGCGCCGCGCAGGAAGTAGATGTCATCCCGGGTAACCGGCGTGTTCAGCGGGGCACCGCGCTCCTTCCAGTCGGGGAAGAGCTCATTGAGGCTGGTCGGCTCGAAAACGGTGCCGGCGATGATGTGGGCACCGACCTCGGATCCCTTCTCGACAACACAGACGGTCAGTTCCTGCTCCGCCTCGTTGGCCAGCTGCTGGATACGGCAGGCAGCCGAGAGTCCAGCAGGGCCCGCCCCCACGATCAGGACGTCAAACTCCATCGATTCGCGTTCCACGATAGTCTCCTCAGGATTTCCAATGGGCAATCTGTGGCTTTACGTTGCCACAGGATATATCATCATGGAAATCAAACAAACGTTTGTTTGAATGACATTGAGCAATGGCATCCCGTCCCTGGAGCTATTGACCCCCTGTGGTTTTGTCGTCAGTATTAGGGCGCTTTTGCCGGGGACGCCCGCCGCATGAACATTCTAAACCCATGGCAGGAAACGAGGAATCTATGAAGGTTCTGGTCGCTGTAAAACGAGTGATTGACTACAACGTCAAGGTTCGCGTCAAGCCGGATAACACCGGCGTGGACCTGTCCAACGTCAAGATGGCAATGAACCCATTCTGCGAGATCGCCGTTGAGGAAGCGGTCCGTCTCAAGGAGAAGGGCGTTGCCACCGAGATTGTCGCCGTGACCATCGGTCCCAAGGTCAGCCAGGAGCAGCTGCGCACCGCGCTGGCACTGGGCGCTGACCGCGCCATCCAGGTCGAGACGGACGAAGATGTCCAGTCCCTGGATGCGGCCAAGATGCTCAAGGCCGTCGTGGACAAGGAAGAGCCGAACCTGGTGATCATGGGCAAACAGTCCATCGACACCGATAACAACCAGACCGGCCAGATGCTGGCCCAGCTGGCCGGGATGCCCCAGGGCACCTTTGCCTCCGAGGTCGAGGTGGAAGGTGAAAAGGTCAAGGTGACCCGTGAGATCGACGGCGGCCTGATGACCGTTTCCCTGAACCTGCCGGCCGTGGTTACCACGGATCTGCGCCTGAACGAACCGCGCTACGCTTCGCTCCCCAACATCATGAAGGCCAAGAAGAAGCCGCTCGAGGCCATCAGCCCGGCCGACCTGGGCGTCGATGTTGCGCCGCGGCTCAAGACACTCAAGGTTGAAGAGCCGCAGCCGCGTCAGCCCGGTGTCAAGGTCGAGAGCGTTGAGGAGCTGGTCGACAAACTGAAGAACGAAGCGAAGGTGATTTAAATGAGTACACTGGTTATTGCAGATCACAACAAAGGTGAGCTGGCCGGGTCGACACTCAGTGTTATCGCCGCTGCCAAGTCTGCTGGTGGTGACATCGACGTTCTGGTCGCCGGCAAGGACATCGGCGGTGTTGCCGAACAGGCCGCCAAGGCGGACGGCGTCAACAAGGTGCTCGCTGCCGACAATGACGCTTACGGGCATGATCTCGCCGAGAATCTCAGTCTGCTGATCGCGGAAGTGGGCAAGGGCTACAGCCATCTGTTCGCCTCCGCCGGCACCGTTGGCAAGGACACCATGCCGCGTGTTGCCGCCATGCTCGACGTGGCGCAGGTTTCCGACATCATCGGTGTGCAGTCCGAGGACACCTTCGTTCGCCCGATCTACGCCGGTAACGCGATTGCGACTGTGCAGTCCAGTGACAGCGTCAAGGTGATCACCGTTCGGACCACCAGCTTTGACCCGGTTGCGGCTGAAGGCGGTTCAGCTTCGGTTGAATCCGTGGAATCAGCGCACGACGCCGGCCTTTCCGAGTTCGTCAGCGAAGAGCTGGCCGAATCCGATCGTCCGGATCTGGCAGCTGCCGACGTGGTCATCTCCGGTGGTCGCGGCATGCAGAATGGCGACAACTTCAAGATGCTGGAGTCTGTCGCCGACGTTCTGGGCGCCGCCATCGGCGCGTCCCGTGCCGCCGTCGACGCTGGGTTCGTACCAAACGACATGCAGGTCGGCCAGACCGGCAAGATCGTGGCCCCGAACCTCTACATCGCCGTCGGCATTTCCGGTGCCATCCAGCACCTGGCTGGCATGGGCGATTCCAAGTTCATTGTGGCCATCAACAAGGACGAGGACGCGCCCATTTTCCAGGTGGCGGACTACGGCCTTGTAGCGGACCTGTTTGATGCGGTACCGCAGCTTGAGGAAGAACTCAAGAAGGTGGTCTGACGGAACGCCCGTATCAGGCTATGATGAAAGCCGTACCCTCCGGGGTGCGGCTTTTCTGTTTACAACGATCCGAAAAGTGGACTCATGCTGACGCAGACGCACGCAATCGCTGGCGCTGCAACACTCGTTGCGCTGATTGCCTCAGTCGTTCTCCACTGTATGGCCGCTACGGCGCTCATGCGGCGCTTTGATGGCACCAGCCTGCACCAGTCCCTATGTATGGTCCTGATGGTTCTGGGGCTTTTTGTAGCCCACGTCATTGAGATCTGGCTGTTCGGTTTGGTCTCTTGGACGCTGGCCCAGATTGAGGGTGCGGGTTCTGTAACCGGAGGCCATGTGTCCGGCGTGATGGACTACATCTACTTTTCCGCCGTGACCTATACCACTTTGGGGTATGGGGAGGTTTATCCTGTTGGCCCCATCCGTTTCATTTTTGGCGTGGAGGCGCTGATCGGCTTCATGCTGATCACCTGGTCCGCCTCCGTTACCTTTCTTCAGATGCAGCGTTTCTGGCGCTGACTGGCTGGAACGGTCAGGGCGTAATTTGTGCGACCGCCTGCTCCGCGGCTTCACGATACGGGTGAAGAATCAAGTCCACGTTCCTGTGTTTCCAGTGAATTTCGTCATCCTCCCGGAAGCTGGCAATGGCGATGCGCCCGGATCTCGCAAAAAGGGCGAGCCCCTGCATCAGAATTTCGTTCACTTCGCGCCGGGGCAGTGTGCTGACAACCCACTTCGCGGTGTGGACCGGCAGATGGGACAGGAACTCAATGTCCTCCGCGTCACCAAAGACGGCATGTATCCCCTCGGTCTGGGCCCGTTCGACCCGTCCCGGATCAATATCAACACCAATGACGTCTTCCCCGCGTTCGATGAGTTGACCGGCAATGCGTCGCCCCAGACGTCCCAGTCCAATGATGATGATCGGAGCCGCCTGCCCCTGTGTATAGTCGTCGAGTTCACGGTAGGTCAGAGTACGCTCGAACGGCGAGAGCCACCCCCGAACCCGCTCAAAAAGCTGTTCCGAGTAGAGAATCATGTAGGTTGAGGTCGTGATGGTCACGATACCGACCAGCGTCACCACACCGAGCACGTTATCGCCGATGTGGCCGAGGCCCAGCCCCATGGTTATGAAGATGATCGAGAACTCGCTGATCTGAGCCACGGTCAGCCCCGCCTTGAACCCAGTACGACGCCGATACCCCATGCCTCCCATAATGGCCATGACGATCAGGGGATTGCCGATCAGAACGAACAGGGAGAGAACCAGGGCAGGAAAGAGGTTGTCTCCAATAAGGCTCAGGTTGAGCTGTTCACCCATGTAGATGAAAAAGAACAGGAGCAGGAAGTCCCGCAGGCTCGTCAGCCGGCTTGTGATCACGTCCTTGACGGCCGTGTTGGCCAGGGAGAAGCCGGCAATGAACGCCCCGACTTCCTTTGAAAGCCCCAGGATGTCCGCTCCCGCCGCAAGCATGGTCCCCCACGCGATGGCGAACAGCATCAGCATCTCGACGGAGCGGGCCAGGCTGCGCATCAGCCCCGGAATCACATACCGCATCAGCAATGGCAGGACGACCACCATGAACACCACGCTGATGCCAAGGCCCTGAAGCGGCGGGATAAGCTGGTCATCCGCGGTGGGGATGGTGAGGTTCAGGCCCAGCATGGCGAGAACAACTGCGATGTCCTGGACGATCAGGAAGCCCATGGCGATGCGGCCATGCAGGGATTCCAGCTCGCCTTTGTCGGAAAGGAGCTTGACGATGATGATGGTGCTGGAAAAGGTCAGGGCGATGGCGATATAGAGCGCATCGATTGGGGAAAAGCCGAGCAGAAGCGTCAGACCGAAACCGATCAGGATGGTGAATGCAAGCTGACCCAGTCCCGTCGCCAGGGCCACAGGCCCCAGGGAACGCACAATCCTCAGATCCAGTTTGAGACCAACGACGAACAGCAGAATGGTGATGCCCCAGTGAGCAAGGAGGTCAATCTGTGTGTGGGCGGAGACAATGCCCAGTATGCTGGGGCCTACAATGATGCCGACCGCCAGGTACGCAATAAGCAGTGGCTGGCGCAGGAGCATGGAAAAATAACCCACAACCACGGCGATCAACAGCAGTAACGTGAACTCCTGATAGATTTCCATGCGAGATGCCTCCGTTATGATCCAGCCATCAATGCTACAATCGGGCTTTTGAGTGCGGTACCCGAAGCCCGCGTCCGTGATAATCAGGACACAGCCTAGTCAATGTTAATCGAAGTTGTCTCTCTTTCATTTGCGTTTGTTTTCGGTCTCATGGTGCGCCAGGTCGGTCTGCCGCCTCTGATTGGATTTCTCGCCGCCGGGTTTGCGCTCAACCTTTGGGGGCAGGCATTTGGGCTCCCGCCCCAGGCAGGGCCGTTCCTGGATCATGTGGCGCATCTCGGCGTCCTCATGCTGCTGTTCTCGGTCGGGCTGAAGCTCAAGATCCGGCATCTGGTGGAGCCGGCCGTGGTGGGTGGCGCCATCCTGCATTTCATGATCAGTGTCGGCATCCTGGGAACAGGAATCCTCTATCTTCTGGAGATCAGCACGGCGAATGCGCTGCTGCTGGCAACCGCCCTGGCATTCTCCAGTACCGTGCTGGCGGCCAAGGTTCTGGAGGCCAAGGGGGAGCTTCGCTCCTTCCACGGGCGGGTAGCCATCGGCATTCTCATCCTGCAGGACCTCATCGCCCTTGTGGTTCTGAGCGTGGCCGGTGGGCAGACACCCTCGCCCTGGGCCCTGGTGGTGCTGGCACTGCCGCTTCTGCGCCCGGTCATGCACTGGCTGATGGATGTAGCCGGGCACGAGGAGCTGCTGGTTCTGATGGGCGTGGTCCTGGCGGTTGCTGTCGGGGGCTATGGCTTTGAGGTGGTGGGACTCAGTCCGGAGGTGGGCGCCCTGGCAATGGGCGTCCTGCTGGCGAATCATCCCCGGGCCCAGGAGCTGTCCCATTCCCTGTGGGGGCTGAAGGAAATCCTTCTGGTCGGTTTTTTTCTGCAGATCGGTATGTCGGGTCTTCCGGACCAGCAGGCGCTGCTGTTCGCGCTCGGCATGGCGCTGTTGCTGCCCCTCAAGGGCATCCTGTTCTTCTTCCTGCTCATTCTTTTCCGCCTGCGCAGCCGCAATGCCTTTCTGGGGGCGCTCAGCCTGATGAGCTACAGTGAGTTCGGGCTGATTGTGGCTGCCAGTGTGCTTGAGGCCTGGCTGGTGCCCCTCGCGATTACAGTCGCGGTCTCCTTCCTGGTGGCGGCACCGCTCAACCGCATCGCGCATCCGCTGTTTGACCGGATGGAGCCCTGGCTGAGGCGGTTCGAGCGGTCCAGTGATCACCCGGACCAGCAGCCGCTGTCACTGGGCCAGGCGGACATCCTGATTGTTGGGATGGGGCGCACAGGGCAGGCGGCGTACACCGCTGTTGGTGCAGGTGGACTCACCGTTGTGGGCATGGACGCGGATCCGGACAAGGTGGCAAACCAGTGCACCCGGGGCCACAACGTGGTCTACGCGGACGCCGAGGATATCGAACTGTGGCAGGGGCTGGACCTGGAGGGCCTGCAGGCGGTCATCCTTGCCATGCCACACCTGGAGGGGAAACTGATCGCAGCCCGCAACCTCCGGAAGATGGGGTTCACCGGTCCGATTGTTGCCAATACCTTCCATGACGACGAGGCGGCACCGCTGCAGCGAGCCGGCGTTTCCGAAACCTACCAGGCCATGGCCGGCGCCGGCATCGGTATCGCGGACAAGACCCGCGAGGCGCTCAGCACAACTCACGCGCCGCCTGCGGGCGCCTAGTCCCGCAGTTGCGCCAGATTCCGGAAATGGTCCAACGCGTTCGGGTTGGCCAGCGCCTCACGGTTCTTCACGGATTCACCGTGGATCACGTTGCGCACCGCCAGCTCCACGATCTTGCCGCTGAGCGTGCGTGGAATGTCCGGTACCTGGATGATTTTCGCCGGCACATGGCGTGGTGTGGTGTTCTCCCGGATAACGTGTCGTAGGCGCTCGCAGAGCTCATCGTTGAGCGCCACGTCCTCGCGGAGTCGCACGAAGAGCACGACGCGCTGATCGTCACCCCATTGCTGGCCCACGGCGATGGATTCCAGGACGTCATCCAGTTTTTCGACCTGACGGTAGATCTCGGCGGTTCCGATGCGTACCCCACCCGGGTTCAGTACCGCATCCGCCCGGCCGTGGATGATCATGCCGCGCTGGGCGGGGGTGTCCTCTGTCGCCGGGTGTTCGCGGATTTCACCAAAGTCTCCGTGGGCCCAGGTGTTGGGGAAGCGGTTGAAGTAGGCGCTGTGGAAGCGCTCGCCCTCAGGGTCGTTCCAGAAGCCGACCGGCATGCAGGGAAAAGGCGCGCGGCACACCAGTTCGCCTTTCTGCCCGGCCACCGGCTGCCCCTCGTGGTTATAGATGGCTACGTCCATGCCAAGGCCCAGGCACTGGAGTTCGCCCCGGTAGACCGGCAGGGTCGGGTTGCCGAGGGCGAAGCAGGAGACAATATCGGTACCGCCGGAGATGGAGGACAGGCAGACGTCCGGCTTCACGTCCCGGTAGATGTAGTCAAAGCTTTCATGGGCCAGAGGGCTGCCGGTGGAAAGAATCGCCTTCAGCGGGTCCAGGCCGTGGGTCTCCGCGGGTTTCAGGCCCTGTTTCCCGCAGGCGGCGTAGTATTTGGCGCTGGCACCGAAGACGGTAATGCCGTGTTCCTCGGCCAGGTTCCAGAGGACCTCCGGCGTGGGGGCCATGGGCGAGCCGTCGTAGAGGACCGCGGTGGCGCCCAGGGCCAGGGTGCTGGCGAGCCAGTTCCACATCATCCAGCCGGTGGTGGTGTAGTAGAAGACCACGTCGTCCGGGCCTACATCGGTGTGCAGACCCAGCTCCTTGAGATGCTGGAGAAGGGTGCCGCCGATGCCGTGGACGATGCACTTGGGCGCGCCGGTGGTGCCGGAGGAGTAGAGGATGTAGAGCGGGTCGTCAAAGGCCATGGGGGTAAACCCGGCGGCGGGTTCGGCCATCAGGGCGTCCTTCCATCCGACGGTGTTGGCGGCCTCGTCCCAGGGGCAGTCGGGCTGGTTGTCGATCCGGATCTGAACGGAGAGGCTGGGGAGTGCGCCTGCGAGCTGTTCGACGCGCTCGCGGGTATCAATCGCCTTACCGTTGTACTGGTAGCCATTGACGGCGATCAGGGCCCTGGGTTCGATCTGGCCAAAGCGTTCCAGCACACCCTGGAAGCCGAAGTCCGGAGAGCAGGAGGACCATACGGCGCCCAGGCGGGCGGTGGCCAGCATGCCGATGATGGCTTCGATGCCGTTGGTGATGAAGGCGGCAACACGATCGCCCTTGCTGACGCCGTGTTCCTGGAGGGTGCCGGCGAGGCGGGCGCTGTGTTCACGCAGTTCGCCGTAGGTCATCTGGCGGCCGCGGCCGTTTTCGCGTTGCTCGATAAGGGCGACACGGTCGGGTTCGCCGCGCAGAAGGTTTTCGGCAAAGTTGAGGCGGGCGCCGCCGAACCAGGTGGCGCCGGGCATCTGGTCGCCGTTCTCGAAGATGCGGCGGGCCTGGTACTGGCCGCGGACGTCGAAGTATTGCCAGATGGTTTCCCAGAATGCCGCGGGGTTGTCGATGCTCCATTGGTGGAGGCTCTGCCAGGTGTTACCCGGTTGATGGCCCTGGGTCTGGAGCCAGTTGTGGTAGTGGGTGATGCGGGCGTTCTGGATTCGTTCCTGTGACGGTTGCCAGATTGGGGCTTCAGTCATGGGTTGGGTTCCTGGGTTGTTTTGGCGCTTGTCTGCCGCTCAGCTTAACATTGCATCGCCTGCGCGACTTTCGAGGGTGTACGTCGATCAAGTCTGTGGCAGATGTCGTTGCCGATGCGGCATACCGCCTCGAGGTCGACGCCGGTTTGCAGGCCCTGGCCTTCAAGGAGGTACAACAGGTCCTCGGTGGCGAGGTTGCCGGAGGCGCCTTTGGCGTAGGGGCAGCCGCCGAGGCCGGCGGCGGCGCTGTCGAAGGTGCGGATGCCGCGTTCGAGGCCCTGGAGGACGTTGGCAAGGGCCTGGCCATAGGTGTCGTGGCAGTGCAGGGCGAGTCGCTCTGCCGGCACGAGAGGGAGGACGGCATCCAGGATGGCATCGATTTCCCTGGGCCGGGCGACGCCGGTGGTGTCGCCCAGGGAGATGTCGTCGCAGCCGAGCCCCAGCAGGCGTTCGGTGACGTCGGCGACGGCCCCGGGCTGGATTCGGCCGGCGTAGGGGCAGGCGGCGATGGTGGAGATGTAGCCGCGTACGCGGAGGCCGGCGTTATTGGCCGCTTCAATCAAGGGGGCGAAGCGCTCGAGGCTTTCGGTGATGCTGCAGTTGATGTTTTTCTGCGTGAACGCATCGGAGGCGGCGGTGAAGACGGCGATGCGGTCCACCCGGGAAGCCAGGGCAGCGTCGAGGCCTTTCTGGTTGGGGATCAGGGTTTCAACGGAAAGACCGGGGCGCCGCTGGATGCCGGCGATGACCTGGTCAGTGCTGGCCATCTGGGGAACCCATTTCGGCGAGACGAAACTGCCGGCCTCGATACGGTTCAGGCCGGCGTCGGCGAGGGCGTTGAACCAGCGGGCGCGGGTTGTGGCGTCGACGGGCGTGCGTTCGTTCTGGAGGCCGTCGCGCAGGCCGACTTCGACGATTTCGGCATGGTCGCTCATGGGGTGTCTCCGTCCGGTTCGAAGGCGAGCAGGGTCTGGCCGGAGCTGAGGCTGTCGCCTTCACTGCAGTAGAGTTCCGTGACCGTGCCGTCGGCCGGGGCGGTGATGGTGTGTTCCATTTTCATGGCTTCCATGACCACCAGCGGCTGACCCTTGTTGGCCCGCTCGCCAGCGGCGCAGTGCAGCGCGACCACGCGCCCGTGCATGGGGGCGGTCAGGTTGCCGGTGTCCGCTTCGGCCAGATCCATTTCCGGGTGGTTAACCCGCACGGTCCAGGCTTCGCCCTCGGCAAAGAGCGTCACCCCTGCCGGTGGGCGGCTGATGGCGGTGAGGGACAGTTCCCGGCGGCACCGTCCGGGGGATTCCATCAATACCGTGCCCTGATGGCCCCGGCGGTGCCAGCGCAGGGTCGGGGGGTGATCGGAGAGGCCCCGGACCCGGACCTGATGCCAATCGCCGGTCCTGAGCTGGAGGGCGTATTCCAGGGTATGGCGTTCGCCGTGGTGGACTTCCGCCCGCTGCCACGGCTCGCCAACGAGGCGCCATCCGGTGAGGGCGTCCCAGGGGTCGGCTGAGGCGGTTTCCGGCTGCTGGAGCCAGAGCCAGCCCAGCAGGCCCAGTGCCAGGGCGATTTCCCCGGTTATTGCTGGCTTTACCAGATCCGCTTCATGTTGTTCCACAAAATGTGTCTGTAGATCGCTGTTAATGAAAGAGTCATGGTCCAGTATCCGGCACAGGTAGCCGATATTGGTGGGGAATCCGCCCAGATGGTAACGCATCAGGGCCCCGCGCAGGCGGCTAATGGCGGCGTGGCGATCCGTGCCATGGGTGATGACCTTGGCGAGCATGGGGTCGTAATGGTTTGAGACCGTCAACTCCTGGGCAATACCGGAGTCAATGCGTATGCCGGCCATGTTTTCGGGCTCATCCAGATACTGGATGCGGCCGCTGGTCGGGAGGAAACCCTGGTCCGGATCTTCGGCATAGACGCGCGCTTCCATGGCGTGGCCGTTGATCGCCAGCGCCTCCTGGGGCCAGGGGAGGGGGTCGCCCAGGGCGATGCGGATCTGCCACTCCACCAGGTCCAGGCCGGTGATGGCCTCGGTGACGGGGTGTTCCACCTGAAGGCGGGTGTTCATCTCCATGAAGTAGAAGCGGCCGTCGGGCCCGAGCAGGAACTCCACGGTGCCGGCGTTGCGGTAGCCGATGGCGTGGGCGCAGCGCAACGCGGCGTCCGCCATGGCGTCACGCGTGGCCTGGGTGAGACCCGGGGCCGGTGCTTCCTCCAGGATTTTCTGGTGGCGGCGCTGGATGGAGCAGTCACGGTCAAACAGGTGTCGGCCGTTGCCGTGGTGGTCAAACAGGACCTGGACTTCCACGTGCCGGGGCTGGTCCACAAAGCGTTCCAGCAGAACCTGGTCATTACCGAAGGCGGCGCTGGCCTCGCGCTTGACGCCATCCAGGGCGTTGCGAAGCTCACTGAATTCACGCACCACGCGCATGCCCTTGCCGCCCCCGCCGGCGCTGGCCTTGATCAGCACCGGAAGGCCAATCCGGCGGGCTTCGGATTCCAGGTGGTCCAGGGACTGATCGTCGCCGTGGTAGCCGGGCACCAGTGGTACGCCGGCATCTTCCATCAGTCGCTTGGCGGCGGTTTTGTCGCCCATGGCGGCAATGGCGTCGGTGCCCGGACCCACGAACCGGATGCCAGCGTCCTCGCAGCGCCTGACCAGCTCCGTGCTCTCGGATAGGAAGCCATAGCCCGGGTGGATCAGGTCGGCGCCGGTCTCCCGCGCAGCCCGCAGGATGCGTTCCGGGTCCAGGTAGGATTCCCGGGCCGGCGCCGGGCCGATGGCGACAGCCTGGTCCGCGGCGGCCACGAATGGGGCATCACGGTCCGCCTGGGAATACACGGCCACGGTACGCAGGCCCATGCGGCGGGCGGTGCGGATGATGCGTGCAGCGATCTCGCCCCGGTTGGCGATCAGCAGGGTGAGGTCATTCATCGGGGCTGGCCTCCTGCCAGGCGGGGGTATCCTTTTCCAAGAAGGCCCTCAGGCCCTCCTGACCCTCGGCGCCGGTGCGGACCCGGGCGATCATGGCGGCGGTGAACTCATCCACGCCCTCGCCAGCAGCCGGATCATCCAGCCGGCGCAGCAGGAGCTTGCACTCGGACTGGGCCTCAGGCCCGGCCTGCATCAATTGCCCGGCAAGCGCCTCGACCCGGTCATCAAGCTGTGCCGGATCCGCCAGTTCGTGGATCAATCCAAGCGACCGGGCCTGTTCCGCCTCGAGCAGCTCCGCGCTGAGCATGTAGCGCCGTGCCTGGCGCTGCCCCAGGGTGCGCACCACGTAGGGGCCAATGGTTGCCGGTACCAGTCCAAGGCGCACCTCGCTCAGGCAGAAACGGGCATCGGTGGAGGCGATGGCAATGTCGGTACAGCAGATCAGCCCCAGCGCACCCCCGAAAGCGGCGCCCTGGACCCGGGCCAGCGTGGGCTTGGGGCATTCGTCCAGAAGGCGCATAAGGCGGGCCAGCGCCTGGGCGTCCTCCCGGTTCTCTTCCGCGCCCATGGCGGCGGTGGAGCGCATCCATTCCAGGTCGGCGCCGGCGGAGAAGTGCTTGCCCTCGGCCGCCAGCAGAACAGCGCGTATTTCATCGTCACGTGCTGCCGCTTCGATGGCGCTGCTCAACTCCGCGATGATACCCGCATTGAAGGCGTTGCGTTTGTCCGGGCGGTTGAGTCGGATGCGGCGCAGTCCTTGCCGGGGTGTGTCGACGAGCACGGCGTTATCGATATTATTCATCTGGGGCTCCTTACATCCGGAAGACGCCGTAGCGGGTGTCGGCCTCGGGGGCATTGAGCGCGGCGGAAAGGGCCAGGGCAATTACCTCACGGGTTCTGGCCGGGTCGATGATGCCGTCGTCCCAGAGCCGGGCGCTGGCGTAGTAGGGGTGCGACTGGCGCTCGAACTGTTCGACCACCGGCTGCTTGAAGGCGGCTTCGTCCTCATCGGACCAGGTCTCCCCCTGGCGTTCGATGGCGCCGCGTTTTACATCCGCCAGCACTCCGGCAGCCTGTTCGCCGCCCATGACAGCGATGCGCGCATTCGGCCACATGAACAGGAAGCGTGGTTCATAGGCGCGACCGCACATGCCGTAGTTGCCGGCGCCGAAGCTGCCGCCAATGATGACCGTGAACTTGGGCACGCTGGCGCAGGCAACGGCATTGACCAGCTTGGCGCCGTGGCGGGCGATGCCGCCCTGTTCCGCCTCGCGTCCAACCATGAAGCCAGTGATGTTCTGCAGGAACACCAGCGGGATGCCGCGCTGGCAGCACAGCTCCACAAAGTGCGCGCCCTTTTGGGAGGACTCCGAGAACAGGATGCCGTTGTTGGCGATGATGCCCACGGGCATGCCGGCCCAGTGCGCGAAACCACAGACCAGGGTAGTGCCGAAGCGGGCCTTGAACTCGTCAAACTCAGAGCCATCCACCAGCCGGGCAATGACCTCGCGGACGTCATAGGGCGTCTTGAGGTCCGTGGGCACCACGCCGTACAGCTCGTCGGCCGGGTAGAGCGGCTCGCGTGGCTCGCGGCGGCGCAACCAGTCCCCTTTGTGCCAGTTGAGGTTGGCGATG